>NZ_JBEXUP010000068.1:0-45666 GCF_040614375.1 Nonomuraea sp. NPDC005983 | reverse complement strand
CACCAGTTCGACGAGGCACCGCGCCGAACTGTCAGGTTGGCGCGTCGCCTCACATTCCCAGCGGCTGTGTCGTCGGACTACTGAGACACCATCCAGCTGACAGGAACGCTCAGCGACACCACCCGGGCACGGTCCAGTTTCGAGGGTGACGCCGCGGTCGGCCGTACATTCGTCGCCAAGTTCGGACGCATGCGCGACGGCGGCTCGTACCTGAACTGCTCCGTGTACCACGACCGCTACCAGCGCACCTCGGGCGGCTGGAGGTGCACGGAGCGCGTCTATGAGGTCAAGTACCTGGACGCCACTCCGCTGACGGGCTCGGCGTCCCACGCGACGCCCGGGTCCATGCACGAATCATGACCGGCTCAGACCTGAGCGATTAACTACCTCTTTCCCCTCTTGGAGCGACCAAGCATGACAACCACGACCACGCTCAGCGAGCTGACCGGCGACTACGTCCTCGACACCGCCCACACACGGATCGGCTTCGTCGCCCGGCACGCGATGGCCACGAGAGTACGCGGGCAGTTCGACAAGTTCGAAGGCAGCGCGCACCTGGACGGCGACGACCCGTCGAAGTCCAGTGCCCAGCTCACGATCCAGGCGATGAGCATCCAGACCCGCAACCAGCAGCGCGACGACCAACTGCGCAGCACGTTCCTGGACGTGGACAACCATCCGGCCATCACCTTCACCTCGACCAAGGTGAAGCAGGTCGACGCGACCACCTTCAAGGCCACCGGTGACCTGACCATCCGCGGCGTGACCAAGCCGGTCACCGTGGACTTCGAGCTGACCGGCGCCGAGAACGACCCGAGGGGCGACTTCCGAGTCGGCTTCGGGGGCAGCGTCACGATCAGCCGCAAGGACTGGGGCGTGAACTGGAACGCCGCGACCAGTGTCCTGGTCAGTGAGAAGGTGACGCTGGAGTTCGACGTCGTCGCGATCCGGCGGTCCTGACCGGGGCCGAATGCGTGATGACCGCCGGCGTACGTCTTTGACGGCACCCCTGGGGGGCAAGAGCGGGATGTTGCTGTGTGCTCCCCGGGCAGGTGTGGCCTCGGCGATGGCCCGGCGGGTCCGCGCGGGCTCGACGACCTCGTCTTCAGCGACGACGATCTCCGTGCTCTTCGCGCCTGGTTTTCGTGTTCATGCCACCATGCTGAGAGGTTGACGCTGCGTCATGGTCAACCGTCGCGGCGACATGGCCTCCGCTCCAGGTCGCGGCGGCCGCGGCCTCGCTTGGGCCGGCTCCTCGTCAACCGTCCGCCGTGCCCTCATGATCGGCTTGATCCTCCAGCAGGGCGGCGAAACCGTCGAGATGGCGGGCAAGGCTGTACTCGAACAATCCGTCCAGGTCCGACACCGCTTCCTCTGGAATCGTCGCCAGCAGCGGGAATCGCCCGCTGTCGAGGAGTTCGTCGGCCCGCTTCCGCTGTGTCAGCCACCACCGGTCGAGCGTCACACCGGTCTCCTGCTCCGCTTCGACCTCGTCCGCCATGGACAGGGCAACGGTGACGACCAGTGCGTGCAGGGTGAGTGCCTCGCGGATCTGTGTCGTCATGGGCAGCCCAAGCCCGTCGAGTGCGCGCAGAGTCCACTCGGTGTGTGCCATCACGTTGGGCACGAGCAACGGGCGAACGAAGGAGACGGCCCTGGGCAGCCAGAGGTGTCGCCGGCACAGCTCCCATTGCCGGCGGGAGATCAGTTCGAGCTTGGCCCGCCACCCGTCCGGCCCCGGGATGGGCAGCTCTGGTTCGCCGAAGACTTCGTCGACCATCTGCGTCACCAGTTCGTCCTTGTTCGCCACGTGCCGGTACAGCGACATCGGACCGACTCCGAGCTCGGCGGCGAGTCGCCGCATGGACACGGCGTCGAGCCCCTCGACGTCGGCGATCGCGATGGCGGTGCGGAGGACGTGCTCCCGGTTCAGAGCCTGCTTGGGGATGTCGGCCCGCTGAGGTCTCGGTGGCGCGGTCAGGCCGACCGGCTGTTTCTGGCTCGTGCGTGCGCTGACCACCGTGCCGGAGCCGACCTTCGCTTCGACAAGCCCCTCGTCGCGAAGAGTCGCCATCACTCTGGTTGCGGTGGCGACCGCGACGCCCCATCGCTGGGCGATCTGCCGGATGGACGGCATCCGATCGCCGGGCCGCAGGTCGCCGGCCAGGATCCGGGCGCGGATCTCCGCGACGATCTGCCGGTATGGCGGGTCCGGTCGCTGCGTTGACGACGACATAGAGCCCCCGAGTCGTTGGTGAGGTCGTTTCCTGTTGGCAGTGTACTAGTTCAATCTCTACAGTACTAGTTCACTTTTTCCGCCAAGATCACTGAGAAGGGCCTAGTTTTACGGCGGTCTCACTACGATGTACGCATGGCACTTGATACGCCGTACGCATCCGTGCGGCAGGCGGATGACGAAGACCGGCAGGCAGTGTTGGACGTCCTCACCGAGGCGTTCATGAACGATCCCCTCGTCTGCTGGCTCTTCCCCAAGGCGGGCGAGCGAGGTCTTCTCCAGAGGCACTTCTACCGCCCGCTGCTCGCCCATCCCGATGGTGAGGCGTACCTGGTCGACCAGCGCGAGGGCGCCTCCGTGTGGATGACGTTGGCCGCGGGCCAGGCGCCCCATGAGGAGCATTCGGACGCGTCCGAGGCGGGCTCGAACTCGGTCTTCGGAGAGAACGGCGCGCGGTTGCTGGCCCTGGGGCAGGCGCTGGCCCTACGGCACCCCGATCGCGAACCGCACCTCTACCTCCCCTGCATGGGGGTGGTCAGCGGGCGGCAGGGCGCCGGGCTCGGCTCGGCGATGTTGCGGCACCGGCTGGAGCGAGCCGACGCCGACGGGCTCGCCGCGTATCTGGAGGCGAGTTCGCCCCGGAGCCGTGCCCTCTACCAGAGGCACGGGTTCGAGGATCTCGGCGAACCGGTTCGCGTGGCCGACAGCCCGCTCCTGTGGCCGATGTGGCGCCCACCGCACCGGTGACCGCCGACTCACACCACCCGTCCAACAGACAAAGGAGAGAACGTCAATGACAACGAACTTTGCAGCCGAGGCTCGCGACGCCGATCGGCGACCACCGACCCTGGTGTTCATCCACGGTACCAACTCCTCCTCGGCCTGGGCTTCGGGGCTGACCAGCGAACTCACCCTGCGCGGGCACCGGTGCGTGGCCGTCGACCTTCCGGGACACGGCCGCGAGGCGTTCTACCCCCGTTCGTACCAGGCCCCGCAGGACCTCGAGGCGCTGGCAACCGAACCGTCGCCGCTGGCCAAGATCACCATCGACGACTATGTCGAGCGCGTTGTGGATGTGGTGCGCCGGGCCCGCCGCCATGGGCCCGTGATCCTTGCCGGCATGAGCCAGGGCGGCGTAACCGTGAGCAGAGTCGGCAACGCCATCCCCGAACTGCTGGAACGGGTCGTCTATGTCGCGGCGTACTGCTGCGTGGACCTGCCGAACATGACCGCCTATCTCAGCACGCCGGAGAATAGCGACAGTCTGCTGCCTCAAGTGGCCCAGGCGATGGTCGCCGATCCAGCAGTCCTGGGGGTGAGCCGGCTCAACTGGCGCTCGGCCGACCCGGCGGTGTTCCAAGGCATCAAGGAGTGCCTCGCCGGCGACTTCACCGACGAGGGAGTGAGCCGGCTGCTCAACATGCTCGAACCGGACGAGACCGCCAGCATCCCCCTGGCTGAAGCCCGGGGCGAGGCACACACCTGGGGCCGGATTCCCCGGACGTATGTGCGCTTCACGCTCGACCGGCTGATTCCGCCGGCGCTGCAGGACCGATTCATCGCCGAGGCCGACCGCCTCACTCCGGACAACCCGACTGACGTGCGAAGCGTCGCGGCACCCCATGTCGGCCCGGTCGACCGGCCTGAACTGGTGGAGATCTTCTCCGAGCTCGCCAGCCGCTGACCCGGCGCGGCACGGCCCAGGCAAGTCGTGTTCTAGCTGGTGAGTAGGAGTGAGGACGAGGCGGACTGGGTCCGGTGCGCTGGACGGGGGATAGGTCGGCCGCGACACACGGCAGGGACCTGAACGGGATGTCCGGGGCCCCTGCCATGAAGACACCTGGAGAAGCCCCGACACCGGAAGGGGGCTTCGGCTGCGAGGCGTCAAAGGTCAGCCGCAGTGCTCCCATGGGCTCTCGTACCACTGGCTGCCATAGGAGCCACCCCACATGATGCAGGTGCCAGGCGCGTTGACCTTGACTGGGCCGGCGTAATAGCGGTAGTTGTCCGCGTCCACCTTCCCCGGTGAGCCGTACGCCTGCACCACCGCACGTACCCAGGCGCTGTTGCCCACCGCTCCCGTCTTCCAGGTCACCACGCAGTTGGTGGTGCCGTTGTAGAGGAGATAGGTGGTGGCGCTGGAGCCGAAGGCATGGCTGTCGATGACGTGGTAGCTGCCGCCGCCGCAGGCCTCGATGGGCGAGGACGCCGCCATGGCCGGACCGCTCAACGTGACGGACGCCGCCAGCGTGACCGCCATCCCGAGCGCAAAGGTCGCACTTCGCTTGATACCGCCCATTCGGGGATACCTCCTCAATATCAACATTTGTTGATCAAGAATAGGCCAAACGGCGGGCATCCCACCGTCGCCCCTCGAGATCATCTGGGCCGCTCGTGCCATGGGACGCGTCCGACGCCGGTAGCAGTGGTCCCGGACGCGCCTGCTTCAGCACGGCGGCCTTGAGCGCCCCCGATGGGAAAGACCAGCCACGTTTCTGGCACTCCGGCCCGTTGGAACGCGGAGCCGGGTAGTGCTGGTTTGTCGTACCTGCCTGGCATGATCGCTTGCTGTCCGAGGCAGCTTGGCCAGATCCGATGGGAGTTACAGGAAATGACCGGTGATGATGTCAGGGAGCGTGCCGTCCAGCCGGAGGATCTCAGCCGGTTCATCGTGGAGCGGCTCAACGCGGGCGACGTTGCCGGGCTGGTGGCGCTCTACGAACCGGACGCGGTGCTGGCGTTGCCGAACGGCCAGATCGCCAAGGGAGCCAGCGAGATCCGCCAGGCCTATGAGCATCTGGTCAGCGATGGGCCCACCTTCGCTCCTGGGCAGCAGCAGCCCACGCTGCGTAACGGCGACCTGGCGCTCACCTCGGTGCGCTTGCCTGACGGCGGTGTCACCGTCGAGGTGGCTCGCCGCCAGGATGACGGCACGTGGTTGTGGGTGATCGACCAGCCCAGCCTTCTGGGATAGGTCAAGGCCATTCTCCGTCAGCCCCGCGCCGCGCGGCGTCTCGCGGATCCGCTCGGCGTCACGGCCACGCCTCCTGGTTGTACGCTCGCCTGCGAACTCGAGCATTCGACCCGAGAGCAGGCGCGGTTGTCCAACAAACGACATACCGATTCACCACATTCAACGGTTGTGGAAGGGGTTGCGGGGGATCTTGACCTTGGCGCGGTTCGCGCTTTCGTCGCCGTCACCGAGGACCTGTATTTCAGCGAGGCCGCGGCCCGGCTGGGGATCAGCCAGCAGGCCGTCTCCAAGCGGATCGCGAAGCTGGAGTCCGACCTTGGCGTGAGGTTGTTCTTCCGGTCCCGCAACGGGGCCGACCTGACCGAGGACGGCAGAGCGTTCCTGCCTCACGCGCGCGCCCTCGTCGGCATCGCCGACCAGGCACTCGAGGTGCTGCGCGGCCGGCGCCGCTCACTCCGGGTCGATGTGCTCGACACCCGGCTGTCATCCGTCGATCTGATCCGGGCGTTCCACCAGACCGTCGGGGACGTGAACGTCGACGTCACCACCTCGAACGGGCTCAGATCCGCGCGCCGCGCGCTCGTCCACGGGTCCCTCGACGCCGCCTTCGCCCGGGTCAGCGGGATGCTGGAGGAGGAGCTCAGGCACGTACCGGCACACCTTGAGCCGCTGCATCTGCTGGTCAGCCGCGACCACCCCCTCGCCGGCCGACAGCAGGTGGAGATGGAACGGTTGTCCGGATCGACCGTGTGGATGCCCGGCAACGTCCCGGACAGTGAGTGGGCCGAGTTCTACCGCCTCCTGAGCGACGCGTTCGACGTCCGGATCGACACTTCAGGGCCGGACTTCGGCTGGGAGTACTACGTGGAGGAGATCGGCACCGGCGGACGCATCGGATTCGTGGGGGAGCGGATGCGGGTGCCCTGGCATCCGCGCACTGTCCAGATCCCGATCGTCGACCCCGCGCCGGCGTACCCGTGCTCGCTGCTCTGCCACCGCCAGAACCATCACCCGGTGCTGGCCCTGCTCATCAGCTTCATCGTGACCAACTTCCGGCCGTTCGACCCGCGCCGCCAGTGGCTGCCGGACCCCGACCGTGCCGCCTTCACCATGGGCCCCAGTCTCCATTAGGAACTGCCTGCGCCGATTGCCAACAGTTCTTCGCGAAGAACTCTTTGCGAAGAACTGTTGGCGGTCTACGCTTCGAGGCATGGCGGATTCCCATGAGAGCGTGGTCGTCCTCGACGCCAAGGGCTTGCGGGCGCTGGCCCATCCGGTTCGCGTGCAACTGGTGGACCTGCTGCGCAAGCACGGCCCGTCCACCGCCACCCGGCTGGCCGAGCGGTTGGGGGTGAACTCGGGCACGGCCAGTTACCACCTGCGCAGGCTTGGCGCGGCGGGGTTCGTGGAGGAGGACACCGAGCGCGGCAATGCCCGCGAGCGCTGGTGGCGCTCGATCCACCGGATCACCCGGCTCACCGACGATGACCTGTCTGAGCGGGAGCCGGAGGCGGTCCTGGCCTACATGCAGTCCATCGCCGCCCTGTACAACCTGCGCACCCAGCAGGCGCTGAACGAGCTGCAAACCATGCCGCAAGAGTGGCGGCGCGTGATGGACCTCAGCTCCTTCGCGCTGCGGCTCACTCTGGAAGAGAGTCGGCGGCTGCGCGAGGAGCTGAGCGAGGTCGTGGCGCGCTATCGGCGCGACGTGCCGGGAGAGTCGGCGCCTGAGGGCGCGGTACGGGTCTCGCTGATCACGCAGGTCCTGCCAGAGCTGACGGAGGGCTCGTGACGGGGGCGCGCGGGTCGTTACGCCCGATGGCCGGCGTGCTCGCGGCCATGGCGGTGGCACTGACCGGGACGCGGGTGTCGGCCATCGCGCTGCCCTGGTTCGTGCTGACGAGCACCGGGAGCGCGGCGCAAACCGGGGTGGTGGCGTTCGCGGAGATGGCCCCGTACGTGCTGGTCAAGGCGTTGACCGGGCCGCTGGTCGACCGGATCGGGCCGCGCCGGATCTCGTGGGTGGCCGACGTGGCCAGCGCTGCGGCGGCCGGGGCCGTGGTCGCGCTGCACGCGCTGGACCTGCTTCCGCTGGGCGCGCTGATCGCCCTGGTCGCGGTGGTCGGTGCAGCCCGCGGGCCCGGCGACCTGGCCAAGGAGATCATGGTTCCTGAGGCGGCCCAGCGCGGGCGCGTGCCGCTGGAGCGCGCCACCGGGCTGATGGGCGTGACCGAGCGACTGGCCCAGACGGTGGGGCCCGCGGTAGGCGGCGCGATGGTGGTCCTGCTCGGGCCGCTGGCGAGCCTGGGCATCAGCGCCACCTGCTTCGCGCTCGGCTCGGTGGTCGTGGCGTGCGCGCTGCCACGCGACATGGGACACCGCGCCCCCGTTCAGGACGAGGATGAGCGGTACTGGCGGCGGTTCGGCCAAGGCCTGGCATTCCTGCGCGGCGAGCCGCTGCTGCTCACCGTGGTCGTCATGATCGGTGTCACGAACCTGCTGGATGCGGCCTTCAGCCAGGTGCTCGCGCCGGTATGGGCCAAGGACTCCGGCCACGGTCCCGCCGTGCTCGGGCTCAACAGCAGTGTGATGGGGCTGACCGCGGTCGGCGGCAGCCTGGTTGCGGCGATGGTGGCGCACCGGATGCGGCGCCGACCGCTATTCTTCGTGGCCTTCCTGCTGGCCGGGCCGCCGCGGTTCCTCATCCTGGCGGTGGACGCGCCGGTGTGGGCGATGGTGGCGGTGTTCGCGATGAGCGGGTTCAGCGGCGGGTTCCTCAACCCGATCCTGGGAGCGGTCTCGTTCGAGCGAATCCCGCAGCGCCTCCTTGGCCGGGTCAACGCGCTGCAGGACGCGCTGGCCTGGGCCGGGATCCCCCTGGGCGGGCTGCTGGGCGGAGTAGCGGTGGCAGCAGCCGGAGTGGCACCGGCGCTGCTGGCCTGCGGGGCCGCCTACGCCCTCACCACGAACCTGACCGGGCTGCGGCCGGAGTGGCGGGAGATGGACAGGCTGCGCGGTCGGAGCGCTCCCGCCGCAGCCCCCACAGGGGCAGGCGCTGACACGACGGAACGCGGGCAGCCGCGGCACTGAGGGAGGCGAGGGCTGCGCGTAGCCCGGCCAACCAGCCCTGCAGCCCCGCGCCAGTACATGGTGCGGATCGAAACGCGCTCGCAGCTGTGATCCGCCGTCCGGCCAGGCGATCGTCGGCCGATCGAACAGCGCGGCGGTGAGGCCGTGGCCACTATTTAGCTATTTAGCTAATGCGCTAATATCCGAAGCATGGTGGATGCCTACGACGAGACCGGGGTCTTCCGCGCGCTCGCTGATCCCACAAGACGTCAGATCCTCGAAGACCTGCGTGACGGCGAGCTCTCGGCAGGACAGATCGCGAGCCGGTTCTCCATCAGCGCGCCGTCCATCTCCCGTCACCTCGGCGTCCTCAAGAGCGCGGGCCTGGTCACCGAGCGCCGCGACGGCAACCGCATTCTTTACACCCTGGCCGAGGAGCGGCTGGCCACCTGCGTCGGCCGTTTCCTCAGCGCCGTCTGTCCCGAGCAGATCGTCCTGCGCCACACCAAGTGGCGTCGCGTTTCGGAAGGTGAGGGAGCATGAGGCAACCCCGGCTGTCCAGCGTCGTCGAGCGGCGCCTGCTGGTGAATTACCGGCTGACGCCGGAGGCCGCAGCCAGCCTGCTGCCCGACGGGCTCCGCCCGCAGGTCGTGCGCGGCCATGCCGTCGCGGGCATCTGCCTGCTGCGCCTAGGAGACGTACGGCCGAGGTGGGCGCCGAAGGCCGTGGGATTGCGCAGCGAGAACGCCGCCCACCGCATCGCCGTCGAGTGGGACGGTCCCGGCGGAGTCGAAACCGGCGTCTACATCCCGCGCCGCGACACCGCCTCGCTGCTCAACACCTGGGCCGGCGGACGTATCTTCCCTGGCCGGCACGGCCGGGCCGAGTTCGAGGCCCGCGAGACGCCCAGCGAGCTGCGCGTCGCCTACACCACCCGCAGCGGCGACACCCGAGTGGACGTCACCGCTGAGGTGACCCCCGAACTGCGGGGCAGCAAGCTGTTCGACAACCTGCAACAGGCGTCGACCTTCTTCGAGCGTGGGGCCAAGGGCTACTCTCCTACGTCCGCGGGGGCGCTCGAAGGCATGGAGTTGCACACGGGCGCATGGCAGCTGGACGCCTGCCGCATCATCTCGGCGCAGTCGTCGTTCTTCGACAGCTTGCCGCCCGGAAGCGCGACGCTGGACTGCGCGCTCGTCATGCGCGAAGTCCCCGTCACCTGGCGTCCACTACCGGCCATGGACCTGGGCCCGGCCACACCTCTCGCGCTCCAGCACTCCTGACGCCCGCCCCCACAAAGAGCAGGGCGGGGCGGGGCCAGAGCGTCGATCATCGGGACGCCCGCGAGGCGGCGTGCTCGTGGATGGCCTGGGCTACGTCCTGCGGGTGCGTGAGTTGGAGATGGTGGCCAGCGCCTGTGATGGCGGTGACGGTGGCATGCGGGAGGCTGTCCACCAGCATGCGGCCTTCGGGGGTGAGTGGGTCGTCGGCTCCCACGATGATGTGCACGACCCCTGGGTAATGCCGCAGTGCGGCCTGAAGGTCGCTGCGCCACCGCGTTGTTCCGGCGTCGGACAGGAGTCGGGCGACGTTGGCCGCGACGTCGCCTCGGCGCAGGTCTGAGACGCTCGACTGGAGCGCCTTCGCGTGCGCCGCGTCACCGGTGAGCCTTTCGGCCAGCGCCTTGGGGCCGACTCTGCCCAGGTACCAGCGGGTCAGCGGCGCCCATCGCGAGGCGAGACCGGCTCGCGCCTGGAGGAAGAACGGCGACACCAAGGTGAGTTGACCCACCAGGTCGGGACGGGCGGTCGCGGCCTCCAGAGCAGCCGCCGCACCTACAGAGTGACCCACCAGATGACGAACGCCGAGCGCGGTCAACCACTCTGTCCAGTCGTCGCGACGTCCTCTGCTCAGCCCGAGACCCGGAAGGTCTACGGCGCGAGCATTGCCCAAGATCTCGGTGACCGGCCCCCAGGTGTCGGCGTTCACCGGCAGGCCCGGCAACACCACGGTGGGTGCGTCCGGTTCGCCGAGCTCGAACGTCCGCACACCGGCAGGTACGGTGAACCGTCGGACGCCGGCGGGGGCGTCGCCGAACCTGTGGGCCGCCAGGTAGTCGGCCCAGCGGAGTATCGACGTGGTGACCTCCGGCATGGCCAGGCCGTGCCGGACGGCGAAGGCGTTCGCCGGACCCGTGGGGTAGCGGTCGCTTGAGAGGAACGTCAAGGTCTCCGGGTCGGCCTTGGTGAGCCACCGGGGCAGGCGCCTGAGAAGGGGCACCGGGATCCGCGTACGTGGAATCTTGACCTGGTAGTGCCCTGCGACGAGCACGAGAAGGTCGGGCAACGCGGGCGTGTCGTCGTCGAGCACCCAGTACGCGGCGCGCTCGGCGGCCTCCTCCAGCGGGAGCAGGGTCATGAACCGGGCAAGATAGTTGGCCGGGACCACAGGGACGAACGTCTCGACGTTACCTGGCAGTGCCGCCATCGTGCCCTGCCAGATCTCTTTCAGGCTCGACGCGAGGCCCAGTTGCTGGTCGGACTCGCCGGTGGTGCTGTCACCGATCACACTGGCCGGGCTGACGATGGACCACGGGACGCCCAGCCGGTCCGCGGTGGCCTGGAGAACGGCGTCCGCCTCGACCTTGGACGCTTCGTAGGCTCCCAGAGCTGCGTAGGTTTCCCGCCGTCGCTCGTCACTCCAGGGGACGAGCTCCGGATCCTGCCCTCCTACGCGGTAGCCGGAGACATGGACCAAGCGCCGCAGATGAGGCAGCCGCGCCGCGAAGGCGACGATCGCGCGGACGCTGTCGACGTTGGCGCGACGGGCTTCGTCTGCCGGCATCCCGAATCGATAGGTGCCGGCGCAGTTGTAGATCTCGGTGACGTCGTCCCATCGGGTCGCGTCGCCGTGGATCAACGACGGCGCCTCGAAGTCGACGGGGAGATCGGCCGGGGCCTGGTCGTGCCCGTGCTCCGCCAACCACCGGACCAGCCGTCGGTACGACTCGCGGCTCCGGTTGGCCGTGCTCACCCGTACGCCGGCCTGGCCGAGCGCGAGAATCAGGTGCTGCCCGACGAAGCCGGTCGCTCCGAACACCAGGGCGTGCCGGTCCGCGAGGCTCACGACGACGCCTCCGCAATCAGGGAGCCGGGCTGGTTCACGAGCACGGCGATGGCCTGGGCCGCGCAGCGCAGCGGCTCCACCGACCGCTGGGCACGCGACACGATCATTGCTCCCTCGACCGTGCTGACCACAGCCGTCGCCAACGTCCTGGCCGCAGGACGAGGATGGCCGTGAGCGGCGAGATACTCGGCCACGGGGGCGATCCAGGAGTCGAAGGCGTTCGCGCACGCGTCCCGCAGCCGCTCGCTCTGCGCGCCCATCTCCAAGGTGACCACCGAGACCGGGCAGCCCAGCTGGAAGTCGCTGTCCGTGAGGATCCCGGCCAGCACGTCGATCACGCGGCGGATCACGTCACCCGGAGTTCCCGGCTCCAGTGCCGCGTCGGCCACGAGGGAGCGAAAGCGAGCGGCCGCGAGCTCGATGGCCTTCTCTCCGAGCGCCTCCTTCCCCTCGGGAAAGTGGAAGTACAGCGACCCTTTGGGGGCGTGTGCGTGCTCCACCACGGTGTTGAGGCCCGTGCCGCTGAAGCCACGGGCCTGAATCAGTTCGAGCATCGACTCCACCAGCCGTCCGCTGGTATTGGCGCCCTTGGTTCCGACCATGGGCAAATAATAGACCAGTCTACTTATTTTTTAAACGACCCCAAAGGCCGGCGCCAACGCGGTCGACAGGAAACGCAGCTCGGTCAAGCGATAGGCACGGGCACCGTCGCCGGCGCGATCGAGGTGAAGGCTCCGCGCGTCAATGACAAGCGCACAGACGAGGCCAGCGGCGAGCGCCGGCGGTTCTCCTCGGCGATCCTGCCCGCCTGGGCCCGCAAGACCTCCTCGATCAGCGAGATGCTGCCGCTGCTGTATCGGCATGGCTTGTCTTCCGGCGACTTCGCCCCGGCGCTGGGCCAGTTCCTCGGCTCGACCTCCTCCGCCTCGGTTATCACTAAGCTGACCGAGACCTGGAAGGGCGAGCAGCGCGCTTTCGCCACCCGTGACCTGTCCACCGTCGACTACGTCTACCTGTGGGTGGCCCATCCGGGTGCGAAAAAGGGCGCCGGCGGAGATCTGGAACGCGGAGGACAAGACCCATGCCCAGAGCGCGGCCAAGGACTTCCAGGCCGCCTACGGCCCCGCCCAAGCCCGCTGGCGCGCGGTCAACGCACCCCACCTGGTCGCCCTCGTCCGCGCCGGAGCGGTCTTCACCAACGGGAAACTCCTCGAACGCCCCGACGACCTGGCCGCCTGACCCATCCCCTCACCCCCGTCAACAGGAGCACACGGTGAACAGCACCATCGACAAGATCGCCTGGATCCACCTGGACAACGGCAAGATCCTCAGCACCCGGTCACGAGACAAGAACGCCTACTACATCCCCGGCGGCAAACGCGAACCCGGCGAAACCGACCTCGACACCCTCGTCCGTGAGATCGACGAGGAACTCTCCATCACCATCATCCCCGCCACCGCCACCTACGTAGGCACCTACCAAGCCCAAGCACATGGCCACGCCGAAGGCATCATCGTGCAGATGACCTGCTACACCGCCGACCATCACGGAGTACCGACGCCCACCAGCGAGGTTGAAGAAGTCACCTGGCTGACCTACGCCGACCGCGACCAGGTGTCCCCAGTCGACCAGATCATCTTCGATCACCTACACCAGACCGGACAACTTCACTGACTCAGCAACACCAAACCGATCCACAGCTATGACTATTGCTCTGGACACCGGCACTGCGGCCAACGCGGTTGAGCTGATGACCGGGCTCTCTGCCGTCGACCGACTGGTCGCGCCGCGAGGCGAGGCTGCGGGAGAAGACGCTCTACCGGATGCTGTACGAGACCGCCGGGCGGGCTGAGGAGATCCTGGACGTCGACATCGAGGACTCAGACCTGGCGGGCCGGCGGAGCCCTCAACGTACGGGGCCGGGTCACCGTCGGGTGGCCCGGCCCCTCTTTCTCGTTCGTCAGCAGGTGCTGGCTCCGTCGAAGGTTCGGACGCCGCGGGGCACCTTCTCGGAGATGGTCTGTCCGGGGTTGACCGTGTCGCACTGGCCGTCGGCGCCGTGTGCCCACACGATCTTCAAGTTCAGGGTTTCGCCGCAGTCGTTGCGCGCGTATCCGGTTTTCGTGATGGTGCCGGTGGTCTGCCAGACAGTCACGCACGAGGGTGCGTTGCCCGCTGGGGCGGCGGCCTGGGCGGGGAGACTCAGGGTGAGGGCGCTGCAGGTGAGAGTGAGTGCGGTGAGGGTTGCTCTGGCGGATTGGCGCACGAGGTGTTGTTCCTTTCTGTGGCGGACACTCCACAGCGATTAGTAATCGCACGACTACTAAAAGTCAACGCGTGGAGGGCCGGCTCTTCCCCGGACGCCGTGGCGGACAGCCCATGACCCCCGACGCCATCGAAAGACGCCTTCGCGATCATCAGATCCCCGACCTCCGCGCTTCGCCAGCTCGTCCTCCAGCCGCCGGCACCGGTGATCGCTCGGATGCGCCGCACTCTTCGGGGTGTTGGTAAGACTCGTGTTAGCAGGCCCAAACGAGCGCGGGCAGGACGTTCGAGGTTGACTACTTGGCCTGTCGGTAAGGATCTTGCTATCTGGTACGTGCGGCGCTCCTGATCGGTCAGAACCCAAATTCTGTCCGGTTACCGAACAAGCATCGTCGCAGGTCAACGCCCCGATGGCAGCGCGTGAGCCAATGCGGCCAGGGTGGACTCCGCGCCGCCCTGGCCGAAACCTCGCTCTGGCTGCTCAGCCCTCCGCTCGGGTCGGTGTCATAGGCCGCAAAGTAGGGGCGTATCCCGTAGCGTGGTGCTCCCCCTGATGGTCGGAGGTCCTGTCATGGACAAGGAGTTCTTCCGGCTCTATGCCTTGACCGCGGCCGCGCTGGTCGGCGTGCTCGTTCTCATGATGGCGGTCGTGCAGGCGAGCGGGCCGGGGCCCTTCGTCCTGATTCTGGTCATCCTGGGGATCGCCGCCGCGGTCGGCGAGTCGAGGAAGAAGGGGCCCGGCGACGGAGGCGGAGCCGAGGACGCCCCCTTCGATCCAGGGGACTGACCGGCCGCCCGGCCCCGGTCACAGGAGCAGAGGGATCAACAGCAGGGGCAGCGCCAGGATGAGCATGAGACATCCCCCCGCCGGCGAGGTTCTGCGGACCTGCTTGTTCAGCTCCGCCATCATGCGCTGCTGTGCCGGGCAGCCCGGAGTCACGACGTCCTCACGGCTGAAGACGCGACAGGGCAGCCCTGTCATGAACTCGGGGTCGTACGGCCGTTGGCACATGGAGCAGATGGGGTCGCTCATCGTCCCTCCCGATGTCGCGATGGCCGGCCTGCGCAGTGCGCCAACGATACGGCACCCATGGGCGCCGTGACAGGGCCACGGCCTCATCCGGTCCCCCGCCCCGGCCGCGGCGGGGGACCGGATGAGGCGCCTTGAGGCCCTCCGCCCGCCGGGTAAGGACGGCGCATTGCTGCGCCGCCCTCCCCTCAGAACTGTGCGTGCAACTCGTCGCTGCACACGGCTCAAGCAAGCCCCCGTGGGGCGGTTCAGATATGTGGTGCTGGGCCTCTGCGTTGGCGGGCGAGATGCCCACGATGGCAGGAGGCGTGAACGAGGCGGGTTTGATCACCGTCCGGTGAGCCGGGTTGCCGACGTTTCGCTACATGGTGCCTGGGGTTGGCGAGGTATGTGTTTGCCATGCACGCGAGCCTGTCCGGACGCGCAACGGCCGCCGTTGCGGCTTCCTTTCCACCCCTGAAGCTTCTCCACCCCCTGCGTATCGGGCGTCAGGAGTGCAGGACGCCGGCGCGGGCGGCGGCGAGGGCAGCATCCGCCGCACGTTCAGCGTCGCGTTCGGTGACCGGTTCGTGGGTGATGAACAGCCGGTAGTAGATGGGCGCGACGGCCGTTCTGATCACGTCTGCCACGTCAGTGTCCGCAGGGAGCTCGCCCCGCGCGACCGCCCGCCGTACCACTTCGGCTGCCTGTTCGTGGCGGGCGGCGAAGAAGGCGTGCAGCGCCTGCGCGGGCCCGGTGCTCTGTACGGCGGCCGACACGAATGCGGCGGAGATCGGCCCGGCGACCGGATCGGCGAACCCGCTTCGCACCAGCCCGGCGATCTCCCGCAGGTCCTCGCGGAGTGAGCCGGTGTCGGGCAGCGGCCACGGCTCCTCCCTGGCCAGTTCGAGCGCGTCGGCGATCAGGCCCTCCGCGCTGCCCCATCGCCGGTACACGGTGGTTTTGTGCACGCCCGAGCGGATCGCCACGTTCTCCACCGTCAACCCGCTGTAGCCGTGCTCGGCCAGCTCGGCGAGGGTCGCCTGTCGTACGGCGTCGCGCACGCGGGCGCTGCGACCGCCGGGACGTCTGTCCAAAGTCTACCCCAGTTGCGTTAAGAGGGATTCTTATGCTAGCTTAAAGCTACAGTAGTTGCGATTGGAGTTCCTCTGACTACACAGCTTTCCCTCCGGGGAGTCTCGAAGTCCTACGGCGAGCACCGCGTCCTTGACCAGCTCACCTTCAGCATCCGGCCCGGCGAGCGCGCCGGGATCGTCGGCGAGAACGGTTCCGGCAAGTCCACGCTGCTCAGGATCATCGCCGGGGTGGACCAGCCAGACGACGGCGAGGTGACGGTGGCGGCCGCCGGCGGCGTCGGCTACCTGGGCCAGACCCTCAACCTGCCCGGCGACCACACCGTCCAGCAGGCCGTCGATGCCGCGCTGGCCGAGCTGCGCGCACTCGAGCGCGACATGCAGCGCGCCGCCGAGGAGCAGGACCTGACCCTGTACGGCGAGCTGCTCACCGCCTTCGAGGCCCGTGACGGATACGAGGCCGACGCCCGCGTCGACAAGGCCATGCACGGGCTCGGCCTGGCCCAGATCGAGCGCTCACGCGAGCTGTCGACCCTGTCAGGCGGCGAGCAGGCCCGGCTCGGCCTGGCCTGCGTGCTGGCCGCCTCACCAGAGATCCTGCTGCTCGACGAGCCCACCAATCACCTGGATGACGCGGCGCTCACCTGGCTGGAGGACCGGCTGCGCGCCCACAAGGGCACGGTGGTGGCAATCTCACACGACCGGACCTTCCTGGACCGGGTGGCCACGACGATCCTCGAGGTCGAGGGCGGCACGATCACCAGGTTCGGCGGCGGCTACACCGGATTCCTGACCGACAAGGCGGCCGCCCGGCAGCGCTGGGAGCAGGCCTACGCCGCCTGGCGGGAGGAGGTTGAGCAGGTCAAGGAGTTCGCCGCGACCACGGCGCGCCGCGTCGCGCAGGGCCGCGAGATGAAGGACAACAACAAGATGGCCTATGACCGCAACGCCGGCCGCGTGCAAAGCTCGGTCGCCTCGCGGGTACGGCAAGCCACAGAACGCCTGCGCCGCCTAGAAGCCGACCCGGTACCGCGACCGCCCAAGCCTTTGTGTTTCCGCGGCAGGTTCGCGGGCGCCGGCACGCACGTCGACCACGGCGGGCTGCGGATCGAACCGGGCGACCGGTTGCTGATCATCGGGCCGAACGGCGCGGGCAAGTCGACGCTGCTGGCGGCCATCGCGGCCCAGGCCGGCCGGCGGGCAGGGTACCTCGCGCAGGAAGTCACCTTCGACCCCGAAAGGACGGTCATGGAGACCTACGGCGGCGACCCAGAAGCCCTGCTCGCGACGGGCCTGTTCCACCGCGAGGCGCTGCACCTCAAAGTCGGCGCACTGTCCGAGGGCCAGCGGCGGCGACTGGCGCTGGCCGAAGTGCTGGCGGGCGAACACGACCTGCTGCTGCTGGACGAACCCACCAACCACCTCTCGCTCACCCTGGTCGAGGAGCTCGAGCAGGCGCTCGGCGACTACCGGGGCACGCTCGTGGTGGTCACGCACGACCGGGCGCTACGGCGTCGCTTCACCGGTAAGGAGATCGCTGTTTCATGTTGATCGACGGTTCACCGTACGGCATCACCTGCGGCCCCGACGGCGCGCTCTGGTTCACCTTCGTCCATCAGGGCCGCATCGGCCGGGTCGTGCCGGGTGCGGAACCCACGCTGTTCCCTCTCGATCCGGCCGACGGTCAGCCCACGGTCATCACCCCGGGACCGGACGGCGCGCTGTGGTTCACCGAGTTCGCCGGCGGCCGGATCAGGCGGATCACCGTGGACGGCGTTGTCACCACGTTCGAGGTGGCCTCGCCGTACGGCATCGCCGCCGGCCCCGACGGGGCCATGTGGTTCACCCAACTGCAGGACGACCGGATCGGACGCATCACCCCAGACGGGCAGGTGTCGTCGTACCCGCTGCCCGGCACCGGCGCGATGCCCTCCGCGATCACCGCAGGGCCGGACGGCGCGCTGTGGTTCACGCTCAACCAGGGCAACGCGATCGGCCGCATCACGACCGGCGGCGAGGGGTCGACGTACCCACTGCCCACACCGGGCGCGGCACCGGTCGGCATCTGCGCGGGACCGGACGACGCGCTGTGGTTCGTGGAGATCGGCGCCGGCCAGGTCGGCCGGATCGACACCTCGGGCGCGATCACCGAGTTCCCGCTGCCCGACCGCGCCGCCCGGCCGCACGCCATCGTGGCCGGGCCGGACGGCGCGCTCTGGCTTACCGAGTGGGGTGCCAGCAGGCTGGCCCGTGTCACGACCGACGGGAAGATCGAGGAGTTCCCGCTGGAGGGCGCGGAACCCCATGGCCTCGCCGTCGGTCCGGACGGGGCGATCTGGGTCGCGATGGAGTCCGGCGCCCTGACGCGTCACAGCGTGTAGACGAGCGTGAGCACCTGGAACTCGAACTCCATCGCCTGGCCGGAGATCCCGGCCAGGTCCCCGGTCCCGGAATTGGGGATGATGCTCCCGTAGCTGGACTGATCGGGGCCGTCGGCCAGGCCGCCGTGCTGGATGACGAAGGTGCCGTGCCGACCGTCCAGCACGCCCTCGATCCTTTCGGAGGCCACCTAGCCCCCGCCCGCCGTTCCCTGCGCGGTGAGCACCTCAGCGACGCCTGTCCCGTCGATCGCGCCCTGGTAGCACTTGCGAATCGTGACCCGGGTCAGCTTCGGGCCCTCAGCGGGCTCCTCATACACCGACTCGTCGACGCTGAGTCCGGCTTGTGAGGGTCCAGATGGCGGTAGATCGTGGCGCGGCTGACGCCGAGCCGTTCGGCGATCTGAGCGACGGTGTAGCGGCGCTTGCCGTCGGCGCCCGTGATGTCATACAGGGTTCGGGCCATCTCGACGCCGTGAGTGTCCAGGGCCGGTGGGCGGCCACCGACGCGGCCGCGGGCGCGAGCCGACGCCAGGCCTTCCAGGGTGCCTTCGACGATGAGCTCGCGAAGGAATTCATCGAAGGCGCCGAACATGTGGAACTGCAGGCGCCCGGATGGGGTGGAGGTGTCGATGCCCTGCTTGAGCACCAGGAGGTCGACCTCGCGCTCGCGGAGCTGCGCCGCCAAGTCCAGTAGGTGGCGCAGGGATCGTGCGGCGCGCGACAGCCGGGTGATGACGAAGACATCTCCCGGGCGCAGGTAGTCCAGGGCCTTGTCGAGCTCGGGGCGTCGATCGAGCTTCCCGGACGCCTTGTCGATGAAGATCCGGTCGCATCCGGCTGCGGCGAGGGCGTCGCGTTGGCTGTCGGGGTTCTGGTCGCGGGTGGAGACCCGTCCGTAGCCGATCCTGCTCACCACGTGTCTCATAAACGGCTGATCTGAAGGGTAGTGAAACATAGTTTCCGAACGCGGATTTTGAGACATGATCGCGAGAGTGAACGTCGAGAACGGCGCAGCAGTCGCACCGTGTCTCAGAAATGATCGATTCCGTACAAGATCACGACGATCGTGATCCTGCTCGGGGCGTCAGGGCTCCGCTCGTTTGGGGCTCATGACACGTTTCTTACCGGCACCCCTTATAGTTCCAGGCAGCGTCGCGTGCCGGTGGCGGATGGCTCGTCAGGCATGGAGGCGTCGTATCGAAAGGTGGCTACGGCCATTCCCACCCCAATTTCACAGAAGATCACGCTTTACCCCGCCGAGGACCGGTTCTTCGGCCCCCGACCCGCCGTCCTCGTCCTGCCCGGCGGCGGCTTCCGGGAACTTCCACCGCACGAGGGCGAAGGCTACGCGCGCTGGCTGTCCGGCCTCGGCATCCACGCCTTCGTCCTGTCCTACCGGCTGCTGCCGGACCGGTTCCCGGCCCCGCTCGAAGACGCCCGGGCCGGGTTGGACCACATCCGCAACGGCGACCACGGCCTCGACGTCGGCCGGGTCGGCGTCATCGGATCAAGCGCGGGCGGCCAACTCGCTGGCCTGCTCATGACCGGCCAGGTTCTGTCCATCGAGGAAGGAGTCGCCGACCCGCCCCGACCGGACTTCGCGATCCTGGCCTACGCGCTGGCCGACCTCGACCTGCTGCCGCCGCCGGTGGTCGAGAACCTGCTCGGTGACCTGCTGCCCATCAAGGACGAGCTATCCCCGGCCAAGCATGTGGACGCGTCGGTGTGCCCGACTTTCGTATGGGCCACCGCTCAGGACCCGCCGGGCTTGCCCAACGCCCTGGAGTGGACCCGGGCGCTGGCGGCCGCCGCGGTACCGGTGGAGTTGCACGTCTACCCGGGCGGCAGCCACGGCATCGGCCTCGCCGACGGCGTGGAATACGGCGGCGAGCCGCATAAGTTCATTGCGCGCGAGCCGCACACCGCGTCCTGGACGACCGCGTGCGCGGCCTGGCTGCGACGGGAGGGCGTTCTTGCCGACTGACCGCGTCACCGCCTGGGGCGGGGAACTGCAGCGGGTGCACGGCAAGCTGCGCAATGCGTTGGCACTGGCGCGGGCGGGACTGGACGGCGGCGACCCCGCCGACGCCGCCATCGACCTGCTGTTGTTCTGCCACGGGTTCTGCGCTGCCCTGTCCGGCCACCATCGCGCCGAGGACGGTTCGCTGTTCCCGGAGCTGGTACGGGCGCGACCCGACCTGGCGCCGGTGGTCGCGAAGCTGACTCAGGACCACAACATGATCGAGCACCTCATCGGTGGATTGCAGAAGGCGGTGGCCGACTCGACCGACCCGGAGGTGGCACACCGCCACCTGGACGGGATCGAGGCGGTCATGGAGACGCACTTCAAGTACGAGGAGAAGCAACTGGGAGCGGTGCTGGACGGCATGGATGCCGACTTCGACAGCATCGAGATCTTCGGCCCGATTAGCTGAGCCGCGTCCCGTTCGCGCCGCCCGCCGACGGCGCGAACGGGAATCCACCTGGGTTCGAGAAGGCGCCGGCGGATGCCGCAAGGGCGGCGCTCCTGGCTGCGTGGTCGGGCAGACGAGGATCGGGTGGCGTGCGGAGAAGTATCAGTTGGTGGTACAGCGGCGCGGTGGCGGCGATGAGCAGTTGCCGCGCGTTGGTGCGCGCAGGGATGTCCCCGCGCCGGGCTGCTCGCTGCACGACGATCTCGCAGCGTGCGTACCGGTCTTCCCAGAAGCGCTGTAGGGCGCGGGCGGCTTCGTCGGAACGGAAGGAGGCGGCGATCAAGGCTGTGGTGATCGGCGGCTGGGCGGTCAGTGCTGTCTGGATCTGGTGGTTCAGTGCCGCCAGGTCTCCTGGCAGGGAGCCGGTGTCCTCGGGCTGCCAGTCGTCGTAGCTCGCGGCGTCGAGGACGTCGGGGAGCAGTGCCTCGGTGGAGGCGGTGCCCTGTTGATCGCGGTAGCGTACTTGATCATCTGGTCGTAGTTCTGCTCGATCAGCTCCCACTTGATTGGCCGGGTCATCGCCGGTGTCAGGCGCGGGTACAGGTCGCTTTCGCCGCTCTCGACGCGGTAGAGCTTGACCTTGTTGATCTGCTTGATGCGCGGCAGCAGGTCAAAGCCCAAGAGCCTGGTCACGCCGAACCCGATTTCGGTCTGGCCGTGGGAGTCGACATAGTTGCCCTCGACCTTCATGGTGGTGCCGTGCCGGACCGCGCCCTCGATCATCGCGTGCACCTCCGAGGCCGAGGCGCGCAGGGTCTGGGAGTGCACGACCATGGACCCACGTTCGATGTGCCAGTAGATGAGGATGCCGGGGCCTCCGTATCGGGAGTGCCACTCGGTGAAAATATTCTGGTCGTAGGCGCGCACATGCGTGGAGTTGGAGGCCACGGTGGTCGTCCCCTCGCCCCACAGCTCCACGTCCCGCGCGGTGAAGGTCGCGTTCGTGATGGCGATCGCGATGTCGGTGGCGATCTGCGGGGTCAGGTAGCGGCGCCGGACGTAGCGGATGTCGTCCTCGCTGTGGGCGTGGCCACCGGAGGCCACGGCCCGGATCCCGGTGTTGGTGCCGTACCCGAAGATCGCGAGCATCAGCCGTTCGGCCAGGACCTCGGGCTTGAGGCTGGAGCTGCCCGCCACCGAGATGACGGCGTTCAGGCAGCCAGTGCGCAGCACCGCCTCCTTGAGCATGTCGATCAGCGGGACCGAGCCCCAGCGCCGGCCCACCTCGTTCTTGATCTTGCGCAGGTTTCGCGGCTCCTCCGCCGGGCCGAGCTTCGTCAGCTTGATCGCGCCGGACTTACGCTCGGAGATCGTCACCCAGTCCAGCCTGGGCAGCGCGGTGTTGAGCGCCTCCAGTTCCGCGCGCATCTCGGCCTTCAACTCGGCGATGAAGTCTTGAGGGTCCAGCGGTTTGCGCAGCTCGGCGTAGTTCTCGACGCGGCGGGCGGCGAAGTCCTTGGGCAGGTCCTCCTCCGGGTCGCGGAAGGAGTGGGCGCCGACCACCCAGATCTCCTTGCACCGCAGGGCCTCGCGCAGTGCCTGGAAGGTGACGATCTCGTACACCATCCGCACCACCCGCCGGCGTCCGCGCTTGTCGTTCTTGAACACCAGGTTCTCCCAGTCGCCGGCGGTGCCGCGGTGCTCGGGCACCACCTCGCCGCGCGGGTAGTAAGTGGTGTTGCCCGCCTTGGCGTAGCGGCGGATCAGCTTCAGCGCCTCGATCACCGGCTGGTAGGCGGTGTTGTTGCTCTTGAACTCCAGGGTGTCCAGCAGCGCGATCAGACCGCGCCGGTAGTGGTTGGTGTAGGAGGCGCGCAACGTGGTCTGCACCGTGGTCTGCACCGTGGTGCGGTAGGCCGGGCCCTTGGTCTTGAACTCGTGCACCAGGTCGCGCAGCGTCTGCTCGCCGCCGCTGACGGCGGGGAAGATGACCTGGCGGACCGGATCGTCGGGGTGGCCCAGGGCGGCGTCGGCGACCTTGAACAGGATGTTCTCCTTCCCAGTCACCCGCTTGAACGCATTGATCAGCTCCTTGGTCACCTTGCTGTCGGCCCGCGCCTTGATCCGATGCACCGTGGCGATGAGCAGCTCCACCAGCGTGTCGGTGATCTCTCGTTCCCGCTCGTGGACCAAAGCCGCCAGCAGCAGGACGGTCAGCTCGCGCGGGTGGGTGCGCATGTGCGAGGGTGCCTCCACCGCCGCCCGGGCCCGCCACGACGCCAGCACCTTGGGCGTCACGTCGGCGAACAACCCGGGCGGCAGCTCGATCGCGCGCACCGCCAGTTTGCGGATCTCGGTCATCATCGACTCCAGGCTCACGTTGCCCGGCGCGGACTTGATGAACGCCAGCACGTCGAAGTCCTCGTCGTCGTCCTCGGCAGCCGTCTCGCTGGCAGGCTCCTGGCCGTCGCCGGCCGCCTCGGCTCCCGCGTGGCTGGCATCGTCGATGCCGACCAGCGCGCAGATGCGCTGGGTGGTCTCGGGGCTCAACCGGGAGGTAATCCGCACCGACCAGGTGACCTCCGCGTTGTGCAGAGCCGAAGCCGCGATCCGGGAGACCCGGCCCGGCGTCGGCGGTTCGATCCGCTCCTCGCGCAGATGCTTGAGCAACTCCCTCGTACCCGCTCGGTCCGCCGCTCGGCGTGCGCGACGTTCTCGGCCAGCCACACCGCCAGCTTGGTGGCGTCCGCGGTCGTGCAGGTGCGAAAGCCCAGGTGCGTGCGGATCTGACTGCGGTGGTACTCGATCGTCGAGCCGGACCACTCGTAGAAGCCGAGCTCTGAGGCGGGAACCTGGACCTGCTTGGCCACGTGCTCGGCCACGTCGTCCGGCAGTTCTGAACGACCGCGCGGGAACCGGCCGTGCTGCGTGTAGAACTTCAGCAAGATCGCGAAGCCAAGTCGCGTGGCGTCGCGCTTTCCGGCGATGAGGTCGTGCTCGTCGTCCAGGATCGTCCAGTGCTCGACCAGCTCGTCGATGTGCATCGGGGGGTGTTTCATGACCGCCCAGCATTGAGCAGGCAAGTCACAGCAAGATCAACGCCGTTTGGGGCTCACGACACGTTTCTTACCGGCCCCCTCTTCGGCCGAGATCCGCGCCTACCTCAAAGCCCGGCTGAACGAGGCGCTTCGCCGGCCTGGCGCGTTCGGTGGTGAGATAGCCCTGCGCCTCCTGTTCGATCAGTTGGCCAACGCAGAACATCAGGAGACTTTGCCGGCCCCACGCCGCATCCGCAGGCGAGGGCCGCACCCCCTCTGGGCTGGCCTGTCACCACTCCGGGTCGGTGATGGTAACGAGGGCTGGGCTGCCTTGGCGTTGACCGTCGTGTCCGGCCCTTAGACGTGCGGTGCGCGCCGGGCCGAGGAGTCGCTCCGCTTCGTCGAGGTGTGCCCAGCGGTGCTCGGCGATATCGGGGTCTTGTGCGGAGATCCGGGCCGTGGTCGAGTCGATGGTTCCAAGATCGAACAGCCAGATTTGGGTCGGATGATCCCAGCCGGGGCTCGGGTGCTCGAAAGTGATCGCGATCACCGGTCCGACCGGGAGATCCAGGCCGGTCTCCTCAAGTAGTTCGCGGCCCACCGCGTCCTGGGGAGTCTCGTGCGCATCGACCTGGCCACCGGGGAGCTGCCAGGTGCGGCTCCGTCCGGGGCGCACGAGCAGGACCCGGCCGTCCTGATCTTGGACGAGGGCGTTGGCGCCGACGTGCCAGCGTGGCAGGCTCTGCTGCCACTCCTCGACGTCCAGTCGCGGCTTCGGCGGCGCGACACGGCGTACCAAGTCCAGGACCTCCACGCGGACGGCGGGAAGGGCATCGGCATGCCGCCAGGTGTAGCCATCATGGTCGGGAGACAGGATGATGTCCGCCGAATCGACGTGGGCCGTGAACACCGACTGCCGGATGACGTCCCGAGCGGCGGCGTAGTCGAGCTGCCCCGCGTACGTGGCGATGTCCACGTCGGCCAAGCCGACTCCCTGGAGTACACGTCTCGCCGCGCACTCCGGGAGCTCACCGTCTTCCACCAACCCGCCGGGCATCTCCCAGCGGCCCGGTGCGGAGTTGCCCGCTGCTTGACGCAGAAGGAGGACCCGCCCCTTACGGTCGAAGACCGCTACTCCCACGGAAAGGCGTGCGCTGCTGTCGCGGGCGGCATCGTCCATGTTCCTCCTCAGGTCACGGTAGCTGGGAGCTGGGCGGTGTTGCTGCGGGCTCCCTGCCGGGCGGGTGGCGGTAGAAGCATCGCGCCCTCCTCGGTCATCGCGTCCTGCTTCACTGATTCAGCAGGTCGGAGAGCGTCCTGTTCAGGCGGGCCGCGCGCGCTTCCAGGGTCCGCGCTTTGAGCAGCGGAAGGATCACCAGGTAACGGGCGGTCTTGTCGAGCGCTTCGAAACGGGCGGCGGCCTGCGGATGCGCCGCGAGTGCGGCGGTCAGGTCGGGCGGGACGGTGGCGTTGCGCTGGGCGGTGTAGGCGGCCGCCCAGCGACCGTCCGCCTGGGCGGCGGCGACTTGCGCCAGGCCCGGCGGACGCATCCGCCCGGCGATAGTCAACGCCTCCACGCGTTCGACGTTCACCCGCGACCAGGGGCTGCCCTTGCGGCGGCGCGAGTACCGCTGCAGGTAGAAGTGCTCGTCATGGGACCTGCGCTGGCTGTCGATCCAGCCGTAGCACAGCGCGATCTCCAGCGCCTGCGCGATCGTGACCGAGTCGGCGGCCGACCCCTTCTTGGCGATCTTCAGCCAGACGCCGTCCTCACTCTCGTGGTGCCCAGCCAGCCACGCCTCCCACTGGGTGGCGTCCGCGAAGTGCATCATCGGCCCACGACCTGCAGGTAGTGCTGGTTGTACATGACGCCGAGGACGTTGCCGAAGGGGTCGACCACGGAGGCGGTGACGAAGCCGGGACCGCGCTCGACCGGCTCTTCGTATGCCGTGGCGCCCAGGGAGAGCAGCCGTTCGAAGGCGGCCTCGACGTCATCCACGTGCCAGTAGGTCACCGCGCCGCCGGCCTCCTCGGGGCGGGGGCGGGAGGCGAAGCGGCTGTCGATGATGCCGAGTTCGTGCTGGTAGTCGCCGATGCGGAACTCGACGTAGGCGGGCGTCCCCTCGGCCGGGCGCGCGAAGTACGGCTCGATGCCGAGCAGTTCGGTGTACCAGCGGGCGGCAGCGGTGACGTCGTCGGCGAAGAAGCTGACGGTGGTGAGGCCTCGCAGCATCGGGTGGTTCCCTCCTCAGCGGGTGACATCACCCATCCTCCATCCCAAAGTGCTCATCCATTGAGCACTTTGTGGGGACTTCACGCCGCCTGCCACCCGAGCACGTCACGATCGACGGCGACCGCGGCGTGCTCCAGCACTGGCTGTTCCACTCGGCGTTCTGAGCCAGTCCCCGCCAACGCGGTAGTCGAGCAGCACGAGACGATCGTCGATCACGCTCGTACCGATGAGGCTCAGGTCGACGTCGGGCAGCTCGGCGAATACCAGGCCCTCACCGGCCGCACCGTGGATCATCGGGAAGATCATCACCCGGATCCGTCTTGGCCCGCTCGGTGTACCGCTTCACCTGCGACGCATCAGCGACCCCGAGCTGCTCAGCGACGAAATCCAGCACCGCCATCGGCACATCAAGAGGATCCTCCAGGAACGTCCCCAGCCAGCGGACGGTCACCAGTTGCAGACCGAACCCGAGTTTCATGTGCTCGTCACGACGACGGCCCACCAACACATGGTCCTCGTCATCCAGGAAGAACACCCGCTCCAGGCCAGCCTGCGACACACAGCCCCGCATACCGGCCGAAGGCCCGCCTCATCAGTCAGGAACTTAATCGGCACACCCACCACGCAGGTGGAGGCAAGGCTCAAAGGCCCCGCTACAACGCGTGCTGCAGGCACGGTCAAGCGCCTGGTCAAAGCGTTCCCCTGATCGGCGGTAACGTCCCAGTGCGCCCTCACAGCGTGATCCTGCCGATCGGCTGGCCGACGCCACGAGCCCGCAGCCGCGTGCTTCTACGCGCGGCGGCCCGCGTCACGCCGGGCGTGCCGGGGCGAGCGCGGTCAGGCACTCGGGGCAGGCCGTGGACAGGTTGCCGACAGCCTCGAACGGCATCGGCTCGCCGCCCTGGTGGGGGAGAAGACGGTGCTGCGGGATCAGGGCGACGCGCAGCCCGCACGCCGCGACCTGCCAGCCTCTCGAGCGGGGATTCGCCCGGGATGCACCGCTACGAGCCGCCGCGCACCCCACGCGGCCTGCCGTTAACGAAGCTGTCGTGAAGTACAACCTCACCGTCTCCGGAGGCATCGGTGTTCACGCCCGCCCCTGACGAGCAGTTCCGCACTCGGCTCTGACCGGGAACGTTCACCTGACCTCACCACAAGGACACATCGGCCCTACTTGCGGCGGGGGTGCCGCCACGCGCGGCACCCCCGCACGGATTCAGCGCACGCGGAAGGCGCGCTCCACGGTCTGGCTGACCGAGGTGCCCGCCGTGTCACGCGCCGTGAGGCGGAGCGACGCGAACTCCCCCTGCCGCGGAAGGACCGGAACAATCGCCTTCCAGGTGTCCTTGCCAGTGGGCACGACCACGGCCCGGATCCACGAGGCGCCGTCGCGCGACACCTCGACGCCGACGTGGGACAGCGGCCGGGTCGCCCCGGTCATGCGCTCCAGCCGCAGGGGCAGCGCGAGCACCCCGGGCCTGGTCGCGTTGTCCAGGTCGAGCTCGGGGTAGGCGCGCAGCACGAACAGCGGCACGGGACCGGCACCCGACGAGGTGAACGACCACTCCGTCCTGACCTTGGCGGACAGCTCGCTGGCCTCGGGGTCGACCGTGCCGTCCAGGACGAGCTGGAAACGCCCGGAACCGGACTCGACGGGGAAGGTCACCGTACCGGGCAGCTTGTTGGCCGTCCCCACGACCTGGCCGTCACGCAGGAGCGTCGTGGTGCCGCTGCCGTAGTCGCTGCTCACGGCGGAGCGACCGGGACGGGGTGGGTACCACAGCGGCATGCGCGTGAGCGTGAAGGCCTTGTCGTTCCTGGTCACGGTGGCGGTGCTCGGCAGGGCCGGGCCCACAACGCCCGTGTTCCACCACTCCTTCTCGGTACGGCCGGCCCGGTAGGAGTCGGCCTCGGCGTACTCGTCGGTCTGGTGGAGACGCCCGTTCGGCATGGTCTCGATGGAGCGCCGCCACGGTATGCCTGGCGTGAAGTACCAGGTCGGCGTGGCCGGCAACGACACGACCGCCTGGCTCCACGAGGTGTAGGACCCGGCGGGGCCGTCGGTGACGGGTGCCGCGCCGAACGCGCCCGTGGCGTCGGCCCGAAGGGTGGCCATGTGCGCTCGTACGGTGCCCAGCTCGCGATCACGCACCTTCAACGCTCCCGGCACGGATCCCTCCCTGCGCAGCAGCAGGTTGTACTGGTAGGGCGTGTCGGTGAACCTGCCGTCGGCGCGCAGGGCCGCCAGCTGGGTGAACGTCTCGAAGCGGAACCCGGGCGCCTTTCCCTCAGTGGGCGACACGCGGAAACGCAGCGGATCAGGCGAGACGTTCCGCGGCAGCGAGAAGCGGTCGAGGGAGAACCGCGCCCCCCACTGCTGGCCGTCCTTGCGGTCCTGGATGAAGGTGAAGGTCTCCCCGGCCGTCCTGGCGTCGGCGTGGTCGGTCGCCACGTTCAGCAGCCGCGCGTCGCGGGCGTCGAAGACGAGCTCCCGGTCCGCCTTGACCTCCAGGCCGGGGACCGGCACCACGCTCACCTCCACGTGACCGTCGGGGAACGCGGTCCGCAGGACGGCATAGGCCAGGTAGCGGCCCGCGGGCACGCGGACGGGCCCCTCGCTGTCGCCGTGGTTGACGCCGATGCTGATGGGGTCGCCGCCGTTTTCCGGCATGAGCGTCATCGGCATGTAGTCGTCCGGGCGGTCGGGGACCGTACCGAGCTGGTCGATCATCTTCACGTGCAGGTCGTAGCTCTCCGCCTCGGTGGAGAGGTTGACCAGGGTGGAGGCGGTGACGCCGCCGCCCGTCGCGGTGATGCGGCCGGGGAAGGCGCCGGGGCTGGACGACTTCACCTGCGCGGTGACGGTGACCGCCGCGGTACCGTTCGCGGGCACGGTCACCTGCGTGGCGCCCAGCTTGAACACGCCCTCGGGCGCGTCCAGAGCGAGGTCGAGCGTGACCGGCGCGGTGCCGGAGTTGCGGTAGGTGAGGGTCCGCTCGATGGGTTTGTCCTCGTACGGCCAGCGCAGGTGCCCGAAGGACAGCGTGCCGGCGTCGGCGGTGACGGTCTGCTTGACGGCCTTGGCGACGTCCACCCGCCCGGCGCCGTTCTCGGTGAGTGGCCCACCCGGCTTGACCGAGCCGACCAGGGTCGCCTTGAGCTGCTGCCACGTCCAGTCGGGGTGCTGCTGGGCCAGGATGGCGGCGGCGCCGGCGACGTGCGGGGTGGCCATCGACGTGCCCGAGTACGCGATGTAGCCGGTCGTGCCGGCTCGGGCGGCGGTGATGTCCACGCCGGGGGCGGTCAGGTCGGGCTTGATCGCGAAGTCCGCCACGCGGGGGCCTCGGCTGGAGAAGCTCGCGAGCTTGTCCTCGGAGTCCACCGCGCCCACCGTGAGCGCCGAGTCGGCGCTGCCCGGGCTGCCGAGCGTGCTCGCGCCCGGGCCGTCGTTGCCCGCCGCGATCACGAAGAGCACACCGCTGCTGGCGGAGATGCGCTCGACGGCCTGCTCCAGCGGGTCGAGACCGGGCTCGTCCGGGTGGCCGAGGCTCAGGTTGACGATCTTGGCGCCCTGCTGGGCGGCCCACTCCATGCCGGCGATGATGCCGGAGGCGCTGCCGCTGCCGCGGTCGTTCAGCACCTTGCCGCTGAGCAGCCGGGCCCCGGGCGCGACACCCTTGCGCGCGGGCGTCCCTGCGACGCCCTGACCGGCGATCGTGGCGGCCACATGGGTGCCGTGGCCATTCCGGTCCACGGCGTCCTGGCTGTCGGTGAAGTTCCGCGCGGCCTCCACCCGGCCGGCGAGGTCGGGGTGCTTGTCGTCGACGCCGGTGTCCAGCACAGCCACCTTGACACCCTCGCCGGTGAACCCGGCCTGCCAGGCCTCGGGCGCGCCGATCTGCGGAACGCTGCGGTCGAGCGAGGCCTTGACGGGCGCGTCCAGCCACACCTTCGCCACCGAGCTGTCCTGGTCGAGCTGCGTCCACACGGCCCGCTCGCGCGGAGCGGTGGCCGCCACGGCGTTGATCGAGGCCAGCGTACGGGCGCCGGACAGGGCGGTCATGGGCGCGGCCCCGTCCCGATACTGCACGATCAGCGGCAGCCCTTTGACCGAGGCGTCATCCAGCCCATCCGCGATCAACCGGGGAACCTGGAACAGGTGGCGATCCAGCACACCCCTGGCCACGTCGCCGGCGACGTCCAGCGGGATGAGCGTCCAGTCGTCCTTGGTGCCCTCCGTGACGTACCGGACATCCTTCCTGCCGGGACCCGCCTCGAAGTCGACACGGTCACCGTCCACGGTCACGCGGTCCCCGGTGATCAGCGTCACGCTCTTGGCGGCGGCCGCGTCGGGCGGTGGGGTGTCCGCAACGGCCGGCGGGACGGCGACCAGGGGGATCGCCAGCGCAGCTACCGCGATCAGCGTTCTGGCTAACATCGTCGTTTCCTCCTCATATAGCAGGAGGAGTCAACCAGGGGGCACTTCGCGCGATCAAGCAACCTGGGTGGCGCCATCGGTCATGGCACATCTACGACACGGCGCCCGAGCATAGAACCTCAATTCAACTTGAGGTCAACCGTGGCCTGTCTGATCCTCTGCTACTGTCGATCGCGACGCGGGGTGCCCGGAGAGCCGGGCTGAGATCACACCCGTAGAACCTGATCTAGTTCGTACTAGCGAAGGGACGTCGCATGTTCTGCGAGGAGATCTGGGCGCGCACGGCCAAACTGCTCGACGCGATCCACAGCCATCCGTTCAACGCCGCCCTCGGCGACGGCACCCTCGACAGGGACCGTTTCGCGTTCTACATCGTCCAGGACGGCCGCTACCTGGTGGCGTACGCCAAGGTGCTCGCGACGGCCTCGGTGCGCGCCACCGACCCCGCCGACGCCACGTTCTTCGCCGGCAGCGCGCACACGGCGCTCGCCGTCGAGCGCGCCCTGCACACCGGCTACCTCGAGGAGTTCGGGCTGAAGGCCGACGAGGTGGCGGGCGTCGCCACCTCGCCGACCTGCCTGGCCTACTCGTCGTTCCTTCAGGCCACGGCGCTCGCCGCGCCCCTGCCCGTGCTCGCCGCCGCGGTCCTGCCGTGCTTCTGGGTGTACCAGGACGTCGGCGCGGCGCTGCTGGAACGCACGGCGGGCACGAGCGACCATCCGTACCAGGCGTGGATCGCCACCTACTCCGACGCGAACTTCGCCGCCTCGGTGCAGCAGGCCAAAGCGATCGTCGACCGGCTGGCCGCCTCCGCCGACCCCGCGACACGCCAGGCCATGGCGGAGGCGTTCTGCCGGGCGACCGAGTACGAGTGGATGTTCTGGGACAGCGCGTGGCGGCTCGAAACCTGGCCCACCGCGCGCTGGCTCGGGTGACTCCGCCGCGATGAGCTCCACGGCGCGCGTTCCGGGAGTGGTCCCCTGGCCGGGGATCTTCCTCGTGCCGAAGAGAACATCAGCAGGGACAGGGCGAGTGATCGGATAGCTCGGCCATCAGCGCGGGTCCGCCGCGAGGTAGTCCTCGACGTCCCGCGCGACCTCCTCCTCGACCAGGTCGTTGTTGACGGCTATCGCGGCCGCCGACCCCATGCCGGCCGCGGTGACCACCTGAGCCCGCGGATTGACGACGTTGCCCGCCGCCCACACCCCCGGCACGCTGGTGCGGCCCGAGGGGTCGGTGCGCACCCAGCCGTTCTCGTCTCGCTCGCAGCCGAGGCCGGTCAGCAGGGCGTCGCGGGGCACCATGTGCGGGAAGACGAACACCGCGCTGCGCGGCACCTCCTGGCCGTCGGCCAGTTCCACCCCGCGCAACCGGTCGCCGTCGACCATCAGCCGCTTGACCTCGCCGTCGACGACGCGGACCCCGCGGGCGGCCAGCCGCTCGCGCTCCTCGCCGGTCAGGTCGAGAGCGTGCGGGAAGAAGACGATGTCGGCCGACCACTGCTGCAGCAGCAGCGCTTGGTGCACCGCGCCCGGGTGGGTGCCGAGCACGCCGATCGGCTCGTCGCGGACCTCGTAGCCGTGGCAGTACGGGCAGTGCAGCAGGTCCCTGCCCCACCGCTCCCGCACGCCGGGGAGCTCGGGCAACTCGTCGCGCAGCCCGGTGGCCACCAGGATGCGGCGGGCCCTGAGCACCGGGCCCCCGGCCAGGTGCACGTGGAAGCCGTCGCTGTGGTCGTCGATGTGATCCACCCGGCCGTCGATCAACCGTACGCCGTACCCGGCCACCTCGGCCCGGCCCACCTCCAGCAGGGACGCCGGAGGCATCCCGTCGCGGGACAGGAAGCCCTGCATGTGCGCGGCCGGGGCGTTGCGCGGCTCCCCGGTGTCCACCACCGCCACCCGGCGGCGGGCCCTGGCCAGCACCAGAGCGGCGTTCAGCCCGGCCGCACCGGCGCCGGCCACCATCACGTCGTACATCATGTCGTTCGTCGTCTCGCTCATGGCCCCCAGCCTGCGACCTTCGGCCCGCTGACGGCAATCCTTGTTGCCGTTTCCGGGACAAGTGCGGTGCAATGGGAGATGTGGAGCACTCACCAGCCATCGCCCAGGCGCTCGCCGAGGTCGGCCCCCGCCTCAAACGCCTGCGCACCCTGCGCGGCGTCACCCTGGCCGCCCTGGCCGAGGCCACCGGCATCTCCAAGAGCACGCTGTCGCGGCTGGAGTCCGGCCAGCGCCGCCCCAGCCTGGAACTCCTGCTCCCCATCGCCCAGGCCCACCAGGTTCCCCTGGACGAGCTGGTCGGCGCCCCCGAAGTCGGCGATCCCCGCGTCCGCCTCACGCCCAGGAGGGTGAACGGCAACGTCGTGCTGCCCCTGACGCGGCAGCCCGGCCCGCTGCAGACCTTCAAGATGGTCATCCCGGCCGGCCGGAACACCCCCGAGCCCTGCACCCACGAGGGCTACGAATGGCTCTACGTCCTCTCCGGACACCTGCGTCTGATCCTGGCCGACCGCGACCTGATGCTGGGCCCGGGGGAGGCCGCCGAGTTCGACACCCGCCTGCCGCACTGGTTCGGCAGCACCGGCGACGGCCCCGTCGAAGTCCTCAGCCTCTTCGGGCGGCAGGGGGAGCGCATCCACGTCCGCGCCGCCCCCCGCTCCCGCCGCGACCAGCTCCAGGACGGACCGTAGGGCCCGCAGCTACCTGCGGCTACGTCTGGCGTCCGCGCTGGTTGAGCGCGGAAGGCGAGGGCGTCAGCGCTGTTCCGGTGTTCGCGGGACGAGCAGCCCCCGGTTGAACGCCTCGGTGACGGCGGCGGCGCGGTCGTTCACCCCGAGCTTGGCGTAGATGTTCAGCAGGTGAGACTTGATGGTGGCCTCGGTGATGAACAGCTTGGCCGCCGCCTCGCGGTTCGTGGCCCCGGCCGCCACCAGTTGGAGGACCTCGACCTCACGCTGGCTGAGCGGCCCCGGGGCAGAGGCGCGTACGCGGCTCATCAGCCGGGCTGCCACCGAGGGGGCGAGCACCGACTCACCTCGGGCCGCGGCCCGGACCGCCCGCAGCAGCTCGTCGCGGGAAGCGTCCTTGAGGAGGTAGCCGGAGGCGCCGGCCTCGATCGCGGGGAGCACGTGGCTGTCGGTGTCATACGTCGTCAGCACCAGCACGCGGGCGTCACTTCCGCGCTCGGTGAGCTGCCTTGTCGCACTCACTCCGTCCACGCCGGGCATCTGCAGGTCCATCAGGATCACGTCCGGCTCCAGGGCCTCGGCCAGCCGAACCGCCTCGGCTCCGTCGGAGGCCTCTCCGAGCACCTCGAACTCCGGGTCGCGCGCGAACATGCTGCTCAAACCGTCCCTGACCACTGGATGGTCGTCCACGATCAGCAGCCTGATCGCGGTGCCGGGGCGGTTCACGCGCACACCCCCGCCCGCTCGGCGGGGACGCGGGCCGAGATCCCCGTACCGATGCCCGGCTCCGACTCGATCTGCAGTGTCCCCGACAGGCCCTCGATCCGCTGTCGCATCGCGACCAGGCCGAACCCGCCGTGGTCGGCACGCAGAGCACCGGCGGCATCGTCTCCGAGCCTGGCCGGATCGAAGCCGTCGCCGTCATCGCGCACGTCCAGGGCCACCTCATGGTCCATGTATGACAGTGTCACCCCCACCCGGGTCGCCCGCGCATGCTTGGCCACGTTGGCCAGCGCCTCCTGCGCGGTCCTGAGCAGCGTGACCTCAGCCTCCGGCAGCAGCGGCCGCGCCGTGCCGGTCGTCGTGACCTGGACCGGGATCTCGTGCAGGGCCGACCAACGCTCGGCCACGCCCGCCACCGCCTCGCTCAAGCGCGCCGACTGCAGCGGTTCGGGACGCAGCGCGTGCACCGATCGCCGCGCCTCCGCCAGACTCTCCCTCGCCAGCGTGGTCGCGGCCTCGATGTGCCTGCGCCATCCGGCCGGATCCTCGCCGGTGTGCGCGGCCGCGCGCAGCTGGCTGACAATGCCGGTGAGCCCCTGCGCGAGGGTGTCGTGGATCTCTCGCGCCATGCGCTGCCGCTCGTCATGCACGCCTGCCTCCCTCGCCTGCGCCAGCAGCTGCTCGTGCAGGGCCGCGTTCTCCGCCAGCGTCGCCGCCAGCCTGCGGTTGGCCTCGCGCACCTCTTGGAGCGCCCGCTCGCGCTCATCGTTCTGCAGGGCGCTGCGCCGGGCGAACCAGGCGAAGCCGCACATCGGGACGATGTTCGCGACCACGACGGCGGCGTACGCCACCAGGCCGATCCAGGTGGTCTTGTCGATGCCGTACGCCTGCGCCGTGCCCGACACCAGCGCCACCGCGGCGACGCCGGCCACCTCCCACGGCCAGCGCAGGACCCTGAAAGCGTAGACGTACCCCGCTGGCGTGAAGAACCCGAACCACGGGTTCCTGATCACCAGGACAGACATGATCACGATCAGCACGGTGAAGAACACCGCCATCACGGGCGGACGCTCGCGCCAGGCGGGATGCAGCGTGAAGACCCACAACATCCACGCCGCGGCCAGCGCGCACAGGGCCAGATCGATGAGCGGGGACTCGCCCTGCGATCGCTTGCTGGCCACCGTGACACCGATCAGGATCGCCAGCAACGCGTACGGCCCGACGGTCACCAGCGCAGACCAGCGCGGCACCGGACTGCTCATCCGCGCCCTCCTCCATGGCTCCCGCTCCCAGCTGTTGCTCCCAGCTGTCCATCCAGCCGCGACCAACAGTTCTACCTGATGGCGAACAGCGAGCGTAGGTGACTGCCGTTCGCGATCACGACGACGCCCACCAGGAGCACCCCGCAAACGCCCTGTTCGATCCTCATCCACATTGGCAGAAATCCCGGGATCGAGACCAGGATCGCGATGGCCACCACCATGACGCCCGAGGCGATCCGCAACCGCAGATACGCGCGGCGGCGGCCACGGGCGGTGCCGACGACGAAGGCGAGCATCAGGACGGAGGTGATGGCGACGATCCCGCCGCGTATCCAGACCGTGTCGTTCACCAGCCCAGGATCACGGCGGAGCAGGTAGACGGCCACGAGCGTGAGCACGCTGAGGGCGACGTAGCCGCTCACCAGCAGCTTCATGGTGCGAAACGTCATCAGGCTGCGCGGCTGGTTCAGCGCTTCGGCGGAGATCACGGCAGGGCGTGAGCTGCGGTTGTTCATGGAGACCCGCTCCTCTCTGGACAGCCTCCAGCGTCGCAACACCACGGCAGACCTCGCATCGACCATTCACCTGGAACCACGGCTGAACCGGCGGACCAACCGGATGGCTGAGCCGGTCAGCCGATCGGCTGACCGGCTGACCGGCTGACCGGCTGACCGGAGTAGCCGCTGCCCTTCCTGTCGTGGCGCGCGGCAGAGCCGGGGGAGGGGATCAGGCGTAGCGGGCCGGCGTCACCTTGCGATCACCTCTCGGAGCTGATCCAGGGCGTCCGGATCGTTCAGCGCGGACCCCACGGCGACTCCCCGGCACCCGGCGGCGAGGAACGCGGCCGCGTTGGAGGCGTCGATCCCACCGGTCGCGACGAACCGGACGCCTGGGAACGGCGCGAGCTGCGCGCGGATCCAGCCCGCGCCCAGCTGCCTGGCGGGGAAGGCCTTGAGCCAGGTGAAGCCGTGGGCGAGGGCCGTCGCGATCTCCGTGGACGTGGCCACCCCCGGCAGGTGCGGCAGCCCCGCCCGCTGCGACTCCGCGACCACCTCCGGGTGGAAGCCCGGCGCGACCGTGAACCGGACGCCCAGCTCACGGACCGCCTTCAGCTGGGACGCCGTCGTCACCGTCCCCGCTCCGACGCTCTTGCCGCGCCGCTCCGCCACCTCCAGCGCCGCCCGCAGGGACGGCAGCGCGTCCGGCGTCTGCACGGGCACCTCGATCAGCTCGACCCCGAACTCCCACGCCCGCTCGCACATCTCCACGGTCGCCCCGGGATCGAGGTTGCGGAAGATGCCGAGAATCGGGTTGCGGTCGAGGTGGCTGCCGAAGAACTCATCGGCGTCCATGTGCGTCTCCTCCCCAGCCAAGGGCCTTCGAAATCTCGTACGCGGCGCTGCTCACCGCGCGTTCCGCAGCGGTTCGGGCGTGTGGGCGTTCTCGGCGGGTTCCTTCACGCGGGCGCGGGTCAGGGTGGTCAGCAGCAGGAGCAGCGCGCTCTGGGCGAGCATGCCGGGCGCCAGCGGCGGCGCGGCGCCGACCGACTTGCTGACGGCGTACCACCAGCGGGTCAGCGGGGAGAGAGTCTCCCACGTGGCGGCGTAGCGCTGGTCGAGCAGGCCCGCGTCGTAGTTGGCCGACACGTGGGCGTAGACGCCGAACATCGCCACCAGCAGCACGGCCAGCGCGAGCGCCCGCACCGCTTTCGGGGATCCGCCTGCGGCGAGCACCACCAGCGCGAGCGCGAGCAGGGCCAGCGCTCCCCAGGGGATCAACTGCTCCACCGTCTGCCAGTGGCGTTCGGCGGCGAGTTCCAACGCGGCGCCCATGACGCTGAGGAGGACCAGGGCCAGAAGCCCTCGGCGTAGCGTCATGGCGTCAGCGCCGAGACGATCTTGTTGACGGTCTCCTCGCCCGGGTTGTACTTGGCGAGGTTCTGCCTCAGCGACGTCAGGTCGCTGTCGCCGGCGTCGTAGGGCCGGTACTCGACGACCTCCCTGGCCCACCGTTCGGCGTTGGCCACCCCGGCGGCCTGGAGCGCAGTGGCGATCTGGCTCTCGTCGGCGGTGTTCGCCGACACCTTCCCCGCCTGGGCGGACGTGCTCGCGGTCGACGCGCTCGCACTGGTGGCGGCCTGGTCCGTCGCCGAGGTGCAGGCGGCGAGGGAGACAGCCGTGGCGATCGCCGCCAGGGCGAGCCTGCTCTTACTTGGTGTCATGCGGACCATCCCGGACGAGGTTACTCGGTCGCCTCAACGCTCTCCGCCCCGTCTCAGACGAATCTCGGCAAATCATGAAGATCAGGTGAGAAACGCCCGCGCTGCCGGCCGAACACGATCGCCGGAACCAGGGGTCAGCGCCCCTTGGCCTGGCGCGTGGTGAGGGCGTCGAGCAGGCCGGGAAACGCGTCGTCCATCTCGGCGCGGCGCAGGGCGTTCATCCGCGCGGTCCCGACGTAGTACTGCCGGATCAGGCCCGCCTCGCGCAGCACCTTGAAGTGGTGGGTGGCGGTGGACTTGCTGACGGCGATGTCGAAAGACCCGCACTTGAGGTCCTCGCCGGCGGCGTCGAGCTGCGTGACGATGCTCCGTCGTACCGGATCGACGAGGGCCTCCAGTACCTGCTGGAGGTCGACCTGCGACACCTCTGGGTGCAGTGGCGTACGTCCCATGGCCCAATAGTACGACACTCATCAAAGTTTGACGGCGATCGTACTTATGCGTCACAGTGGACCGCGTTCACAGCGAGGGAAGGACGGCGGGCATGTCAAGGACTGTGCGGTTCCACGAGATCGGCGGACCCGACGTGATGAGACTGGAGGACCTGGAGACAGGCGAGCCGGGACCGGGCGAGGTGCGCATCCGAGTGGACGCGATCGGGGTCAACAGGGCCGAGGCGCTGTTCCGGCGCGGCCAGTACATCGAGCCTGTCAAGCAACTGCCTGCCAGGCTCGGCGCCGAGGCCGCGGGCGTGATCGAGGCGGTCGGCCCGGAGGTGGCCGGGTTCACGGAGGGGCAGGCGGTCAGTGTCGTGCCCGCCTTCTCGCAGAACGACTACGGCATGTACGCCGAGCGGGCGATCGCGCCGGCGAGCGCGCTCCTGCGCCGTCCCGACGGAGTGGACGCGGTGTCCGGCGCGGCGGTGTGGATGCCCTACCTCACGGCCTACGGCGCGCTGGTGGAGGTGGGCGGGATGCGGGCGGGCGACGTGGTGGTGCTGAACGCGGCCTCCAGCAGCGTCGGCCTGGCGGCGATCCACACCGCCAACCGCGTGGGAGCCACGCCGATCGCCGTCACCCGCACCCGCGCCAAGAGGCAGCGGCTGATCGAGGAGGGCGCGGCCGAGGTGATCGTCTCGGAAGAAGAGGACGTGGCGGGACGAGTGCTCGCGCTGACCGGCGGCAGGGGCGCCGGGTACGTCTTCGACGCCGTCGCGGGGCCGGGCGTGGCGGAACTGGCCCGAGCCGTGGCCGCCGGCGGGACTCTGTTCCTGTACGGCGCGCTGAGCGGGCAGCCGACGCCCTATCCGGCGTTCGACCTGGGGATGCCCGCGCTGAACATGCGTACGTACACAGTGCTGGAGACCACCAAGGACCCGGAGCGGATACGCCGCGCCGCGGAGTTCGTCGCCTCGGGCCTGCGTACCGGAGCCTTCCGCCCGATGGTGGATCGCCTGTTCCCGCTGGAGGAGATCGTGCAGGCGCACCAGCACATGGAGTCCAACACGCAGTTCGGCAAGATCGTGGTCACCGTGGCCCACTGACCACGGCGCGGAGGACGGTTGCCGGCCCGCATCGGCGACCTTCATCGCCTGCCATTGTGGCGACGAGGACGAGCTCCGTGACGGCGATCTCGTGGGTGAGCGGGGCGATCGGCCCGGCGGCTTCGCGGGGGAGCCGGACCAGGACCTCGGCCTCGTCCGCGAGAGGCGACTGCCAGGCGTCCGTGACCAGGACGAGGCGGGCGCCACGGGAGCGCGCCGCGCGGACGAAACGGGCGGTGCCGGGGGGGGCGCCCTGCGCCTGGCCGCCTGAGCGGGCCCTTGGGGAGGATCGGCACGGCCGGTGGCGGTGAGCCGGTTCGGGACGCGGCCGGCGATCGTTGAGAGCGGCGCCTCCCGGTCAGCGACCATGCGGGTGGTGAAACGGACGGCGTCATGATGGCCGCGGACCGCTTGCACACCCACGAGGCGGTCGCCGCCAAGCGCCGCGGCCGATTGCTAACCGGGGATGTCCCCAGTAGTCTCACCGCTTATCCGGGGAGCTCCCCGAATAAGCGGTGAGAGGAATCCGATGACACTCAGCACCGAGGACCGCACGGCCATCACGGACCTCATCCACATGCACGGGCACCTGTTCGACAGTGGCGAGCTCGACCGCCTGGACGAGCTGTTCACCCCCGACGTCGTCTACGACGTCACGGGGCTCGGTGCCGGATCGCTCCAAGGGCTGGCGGCCCTCCGGGACGCCACGCTCGCGCTCGGAGCGTCGAATCCCGTCGGTCACCACGTCACGAACATCGTCCTCACCGAGGTCACCGACCACCAGGTGCGCGCCCTTTCCAAGGGCATCGGCGTCAAGGCGGACGGCACCTGCGGAAGCGTCAGCTACGAGGACACGATCGACCGCGGCGAGCGAGGCTGGCGCATCAGCCACCGCAGGGTCCTCGCCCCCGGTGCTCCTCTGAACGCCCGGTAGCGCGCCTTCCGGCGAGGAAGGCGCGCGTGGCCGCCGTTACCGGAGCGAGGACGGGACTCCGGAGGTGTCGCCGAGCCCTCAGCTTCGCGGGCGCAGGGCGTCCAGGAGGATCTCGGTCATCCGGCCTGCAGGCCGGCCGCCCTCGCGGACGTGGCGCTCCATCGTGAGCGCGCCCGACAGCACCGCCCGCAGGTCGAAGAGGTCGATGTCGGCACGGACGGCGCCGTCGCGCTGAGCGGCGGCGAGCAGGGCGCCGAAAGCGTCCCAGATGTCGCCTTCGACGCCCTGGGGCTTGACGGGTGACCCCGCTGTCTCCAGTGCGTCGCACAGCGCCTTGTTGAGCATCGCCTGCTCGACCACGCGGGCCAGGAACGCGTGGAACGCCTGGCCGGGCCGCCGAGTTTCGGCGAGCGCCTGGGCGTCCTCGGCGAGTCGCCGGAACCGGTCATGGATCACCGCCTCGAACAGCGCCTCCTTGGTCGGGAAGTGCCGGTAGACCGTTCCGGCGCCGACGCCCGCCCGGCGGGCGATCTCGTCCAGCGGCACCGCCATGCCTTCGGCCGAGAACGCGGCCTCGGCGGCTTCGAGCACGCGGGCACGGTTGCGGCGGGCGTCCGCGCGCAGGGGCTTCTCCGCCATCGACGCAGTTCCTCTCAACCGGGTAGACAACCGGGGCGCGCGTTCCGTATCGTCTGCTGCGCGCCCCGAAGCGGGGCATGCGTTCCGATTCTATCGCCCTTCTCTTCCATGGAGTTCGCCATGTCCACCCAGCTCCACCCCGTTGTCGCGCGCCTGCGTCAAGCCCTGATGAGCATGGACGCCGACGCCTTCACCGACGTGTTCGCCGACGACGCCGTCTACGAGCTACGGTTCGGCATGCCCGGACAGCCACGCCGGTTCGAGGGCGTGCAGGCCATCCGCGAGCACATGAAGCGGGGCACTTCCGGCGGGATCGCGCAGTTGCTGAGCTTCGACGACGTCCGCACCACCGTGTACGCGACCACCGATCCGGAGACGGTCGTCGTCGAGTTCGAGCCCGTGGGAAGCGTGCGCACCAGCGGCGCGCGGTTCCGGTTCGCCTCCTCCCTCGGCGTGATCCGCGTACGCGACGGCTCCGTGGTCTCCTATCTCGACTATCCCAACCCGCTGGACGCCGCCGAAGCCGCCGGCATGCTGCCCGAACTGGGAGCCATGCTCGCCGCCGCCACCCCCGTGCACCCCGCGCCGGACGGCCGCAGCGCCAAGCAGGTCGCCGCGCAGCTGATCGAGGCCGCGGCGGCCAACGACCACGACACCCTCGTCGGGCTGTACGCACCCAACGTCGTCATCGAGATCCCGTTCGCCCCGCCGGGAGTGCCCACCCGCTCGACCGGCAACGATCGCCTGCGCGCCCGGCTGGAGGCGGTGGCAGGAGCGTGGCGGTTCGACCGCGCAACCGGGATCAACCTGGTGGAGACGGCCGACCCGGACGTGGTGGTCGCCGAGTACACCCTGCACGGCTCCGTCACCGCCACCGGAGCACGCTTCTCCCTCACCTATGCCGTAATCATCACCGTCCGGGACGGGCTCATCGTGCACTCGCGCGACTACGGCAACCCCCTTGCCTCCGCCGAGCTGCTGCGGAAGGTACCTGGCTTCGGCCAGAGCGAGTGACAACCGCGCCGATCCGGCACTGGGCCTGCCTGGGCTGGGTGCTCATCGCCGGGCCCGTGCTCGGCGGTCTGATCGTGGCCCACACGGGCTGGCGGACGATCTTCTTCATCAATCTCCCGCTGACCCTCTTCGCGCCGGCTCTGGCCCGGCGCGGCCTGCCCGAACGACCGGACGCGCCATCCTCCATGCGCCGCACGCGCGTGCCCTTACCTGTCATCCAGCTCCTCTGTGGGATAATGCCCATGTCAGGTGGTCTTTGGCTGGTTCCCCCACTGATCGGGTGAGGGAGAGTCGGCATGGACATCACGCCGCAGGCAGTGGTCATTCCCAAGGAGACCGACCACCTCGAACAGGGCAAATACGGCCCCATCTTCCCCAGAACCCCCGCCTGCTACGGGTTCACCATCATCGCCAAGGTCAAGCCCGGCCGGGCCGAGGCGATCCGCAGCTACGGCCACGCGCTGGCCAAGGCGCTCGAAGCCGACCCGCACCTGCTCGCGCCGCTGAAGCTGCACTACCTGCGCTGGGTGCTCTTCGACGACGACACCCGGTTCATGTACCAGGGCATCTTCGACACCGACTTCGACAAGTACACCGAAGACGCCATCGCCCTGTTCAGCAAGGCCGGGGTGAACACGGCGTTCGAGAACCTCGAAGGGTTCCCCGAGGACTGGAAGACCAACCCCGAGGCGTTCGTCAAGTTCGTCCGCGAGCACCACTGCCCGAGCTTCATCGAGTACGGCGAGTATCCGTACGTCACAGCCGACGAGGTCAAGAAGGCGCTGAAGATCAAGAACGCCCTGTCGGAGATGCTCGACCAGATGCAGTGAGTGGACCAGGTATCCCGCTGTCGATCGGAGGCGAGATGAGCGAGTTCAGGACCGCCCGCACCTACAACCAGAACCACGTGCCACGCGCGTACACCCCGGGGCGGCGGCGGGTGAGCATCTACGTCTCGTGGAGCTATCCGGCCGAGGCGGGCAGGAACCCGGCCGAGCTCGACAACCGCTTCTCCACGATCACCGAGGTCCGGCGGGTGAGCTGGCCCGCCTACGAAGAGCCCCGGTGGTCTGATCCGCTGCAGTTTCAGCAGGGTATCGCCGGAGCGCTGGAGTTGTTCTTCTGGGGCTGGGCGCCGTTCCAGCAGTTCGTCGAGGAGGTCACCGGCCACCCCGTGCCGGTGTACCAGCGCATCGACCAGGCCGGATTCCGTACCGTGCTGGACGAGCGGGTGCTGGCCGACACCGACACCCTGCTGGTGTTCGGCCTGGATCACATGATCACCGGGCAGGAGGCCGAGCCTGAGGAGATCGAGGCGCTGCGGCACTTCCTCACCCGTGAGGAAACCTGCCTGGTGCTGGGGCCGCACCACGACGTGGGGGCGTCGGACGACCTGGCCGTGCGCGAGGCGGAGTATCGCCACCACGGCGACCCGCTGGTGCCTCGCCAGCAACGCTTCGCCCGCTACGTCCGAGGCCTGATGCGCGGGCTGGGCGTGCCGGTCGAGAACCGCTACGGGCTGCGGCCCGCGGCGCGGGAACCCGGCAAGATCGCGCCGTTGTCCATCACCAGGGATCTGGACACCAAAGGGTGGCTGGACGGCGTGACCAACTTCAACTTCCACATGCACCTGCCGCACTACGCCGTGACGAGCGACAACCCGGACGGCATCCACGTGCTGGGCAGGCAGCCGATCGACCTGTCCAGGCCGCCGCACCCCTTCACCGAGGCCGGCAACACCGAGTTCAACATGTTCCTATGGATGCCCCCCACCGCGGAACGAGCCGGTGACGTGCTCCTGGCCGACTCGACGATCTTCAGTTCGCTGTTCGGCGGCGACGAGAGCCTGCGTGCCTTCTGGAGAAACATCGCCTCGGCGAAGTAGCACCCCGGGGAGGGGAGACCGTGACCGCACCAACGCACGTCGCGCTCGAGCTCGACGACATCCAGCGCGGGGTCCTCAGCCCGCGGCCCACCCCGTACGCGGCGACCTACATCCTGTTCCGGATCGACGACCGCGCGCACGGACGGGAGCTGATGCGGCGCGTGCGCGCGGCGGTGACCTCGGCCGCCGACACGGTGAACCCGCTGGGCGAGACCTGGGTGAGCGTCGCGCTCACCTTCCACGGCCTCAAGGCGCTGGGGGTTCCGCCGCAGGCGCTGGAGACGTTCGCCTGGGAGTTCCGGCAGGGGATGGCCGCCCGGGCGACGGCGCTGGGCGACGTCGGCGAGAGCAGCCCGCAGTACTGGGAGGCGCCGCTGGGCACGTCCGATGTTCACGTGGTGCTGGTGGCGCTCGCACCGGACAGCGCCCGGCTGGACGCGGCCATCGACCGTGCCCGCCCCGCCTATCACCGCCTTTCCGGCGTGACCGCGATCTGGCGGCAGAACTGTCACGCGCTGCCCACCGAGGCCGAGCCGTTCGGTTACCGCGACGGCATCAGCCACCCGGCCGTCGAAGGCAGCGGCTTCGCCGGATCCAACCCGCTGGCGTCACCGCTCAAGGCCGGGGAGTTCGTGCTCGGCTACCCCGACGAGCTCGGCGGCGTCCAGGCCCCGCAGCCCGAGATTCTGGGGCGCAACGGCACCTACGTGGCCTTCCGCAAACTGCACCAGCGTGTCGCCGCCTTCCGGCAGTACCTGAGGGACAACTCCACCGGCCCGGAGGACGAGGAACTGCTGGCCGCGAAGATCATGGGACGCTGGCGCAGTGGTGCGCCGCTGGCGCTCAGCCCGTCATACGACGACCCCGACCTCGGCGCCGATCCTCGGCGCAACAACGCCTTCCTGTACGAACGCGACGACCCGGCGGGATTCGTCACTCCCGGCGGCTGTCACATCCGCCGAGGCAACCCCCGCGACGCGGCAGTGGCGGGGGAGCCGAGGCTGCACCGGATGATCAGGCGCGGCACCGCCTACGGCCCGCCGCTGCCCGAGGGGGTCCTGGAGGACGACGGGGCCGACCGCGGGCTGATGTTCACCTTCATCGGGGCGCATCTGGGGCGGCAGTTCGAGTTCGTCCAGTCCGAATGGATGAACGACGGCGTCTTCTTCGGCGCGGCCGACACCCGAGACCCCATCGTCGGCTCCAACGACGGCTCCGGCGACTTCACCATCCCGCGAAAGCCGCTCCGGCGGCGCCTGCGGGCGCTGCCGAGGTTCGTCATCACCCGCGGCGGCGAGTACGGCTTCATGCCCGGGCTCAACGCCCTGAGCTGGCTGGGCGATCTCAAGGACTGAAGGCACGACAGGCCTGAGACGAGGGTGGAGGGGGCATGGCCACGCTGCAGCCGCTGTTCAACGCGATTACCGTGATCTTCATTGCGGCCACCATGTTCACCGCCGGTCTGGGAGCCACGCTGCCGGCGCTGCGCGCGATCTTCGCCAAGCCGCTGTTTCTGCTGCTGGCGCTGCTGGCCAACCTGGTGGTCGTCCCGCTGCTGGGCTGGGGCATCGCCGCGCTGTTCGGCCTGCCCACGGCGGCGTTCATCGCGATGGTGCTGGTGGCCTCGTCGCCGGGCGGGCCGTTCGGGGCGAAGCTGGGCATGGTGCAGAAAGGAGACGTGGTCGCGGGCGCGGCGATGCAGGTGCTGCTCGCCGCCGTCGGCAGCGTCACCTTCGGCCTGACGGCCAACGCCGTCCTCACCGCGGCCAAGGTCGCCGCGGGGATCTCCCTGGACGTCGCCGCGCTGGTGCGGACGGTGGCCGTCCTGCAGCTCATCCCGTTCGCCATCGGGCTGATCGTGCGCCACTACACGCCGCCCACAGCCCAGTCCTGGCGACCCGTCGCGGCCGGAGTGTCGAACGTGACGTTCCTGATCGTGCTGGCGGGCATGCTGCTGGGCAACTGGCACGACGTCGTCGCGCTGATCGGCTCGCGCACCCTGCTGGCGGGCGTCGTCCTGTCCGTGGCCGCCTTCGCCACGGGCACCGTGCTGGCCACCGGATCGCTGGTGCGTCGCACCACCATGGGAGGCGTCGCCGCGGTGCGCAACGCCGGGCCCGCGCTGGCCGCCGTCGGCATCGCCTTCGGCAACACGCCGGGCGTCCTGGGAGCGCTGGCCGCGGTACTGCTCAGCGGCCTGGCCGCGGCCGTGACGATCGCCGCAGTGCTCAGCCGCCGGCGGGCCGGCGGCACGACCTGAGTCCAGGCGGGCAGGACATCAGTCGCGGGAACACGATGCGGCACGCCGAGATCGTGGCCGCGAACACATGCCTCAGGTGGGCGGCGAACAGTCCACCGCAGCACATGAAGGCGTCGTGCGATGCCGTGATCTCGACCGCGGCCGGCGCGGCCCAGCAGTGGATCAGGCGAAGTCGGCGGCGTGGTCCGTGGCCCACTCCGCGAAGGAGCGCGCCGGCC
>NZ_JBEXUP010000067.1:0-46428 GCF_040614375.1 Nonomuraea sp. NPDC005983 | reverse complement strand
CCTTCTCCCCCTTTATATTTTTTTCAACCCCCCCCACCTTTTTTTTGTCTTTTAAATTATCCCCGTTGTATTTCACACTCGGCGGGGGGGTCCGCGCGCGGCCTCCCCCCCCCCACCGCACCGAATTTATGACTGCTCATCCCATTTTCCGGTTTTGGACTGTCCGATTAGAACGCTCCAATCTTTCCCATTGATTCTCATTTAGTTTCCCCCACCGTCATGTCATGTGTGACATAGTACTGATGCGTGCGGCACCGAGCTGCACGTTCGTGATCATCGGAGGGGAAACCGTTGAAGCAGATCGTCAAGCGTGGAGCCGCAGTACTCGCCGCAGGCGCGGCGATGGCGGGGGCACTCGCGGTGAGCAGCCCGGCATCCGCCGCCACGACTACGACCACCTGCAGTGACCGCGTCCTGATCTCGGGCCTGCTCACCAAGGTCTGCGTGGACGTCACCGACACCCAGGCGCGGTTCTACGGCACCGTCGGCGCTCCCGGCATCGCGGAGCCGGGGCCCGGCGGCGTCATCACCCCGCAGCGTGCCGAGGTGGAGGTGTCCGCCCAGATCATCGGCGGCCTGTTCCTCGGCGCCCGGCAGCAGTCGGTGAGCATCTGGAACAACACCGTGACCGTTGAGGGCGTCACCACGACCGTCTCCTGCGGATCGACGGTGCGCGCCGAGGTCAAGCTGTCGCAGGGGCCGACGGGTCCCGGCAGGCCCGGCTTCTACGGCCCGGCGCCCGTCACGGTGGACGTGCCGGTCGGCTGCTGAACATAGATAAAGAGACGGTGGGGGCGCGGAACGATCGTTCCGCGCCCCCACGCGCATGCCACGGCTACATCCCCGCTAGTCCCGGGCCATCACGGTGAAGGTGAACCCGGCGCTCGTCGGACGGCGCAGCGGAATGTCGCACTTGATCCGGCGCAGCACCTCGCTCCTGCTGAGGCCGAGCCCCTGCGCGATGAGCCGCTCCGGGCGTACCGGCACCGGATCCTCGAAGACGACCTCCACCTGGACCGGCCACGCCTCGTCGAGCCATCCCGACGGGGTGTCCAGCCGCCAGGCCCCCGTCCAGTCCAGGGTGAAGCGGTTGCGCCGGGCGAGCAGCGGATCCAACAGCCTGGACGCCACCAGCTCCGGATCGTTGGCGTGGTAGCCGTCGAGCTCGGCCGAATCGAAGGATCCGACCGGCGCTCGCTCGTGCACGGTGAGCTTGCTCGTCCGATCGCAGGACACGCAGCGGACCAGCAGCCACACGTCCAGCAGCTTGCCGTTGGCGTTGACGCGGAACCTGCCCTCGCCGGTGGTGGCCGACTCCGACCGACAGTCCACGCACCGCAACGACAGCAGAGGCAGCCTGGTCCGACGAACGATCCAGGGCAGCACAGTATGAGGTTGTGAAGACATGATCTCTCTAGACCTGACACGAGGCCGATTGCGCGCGGCCTCAAACGCTGTATGACCGGGCGCACGCGGGCAGCCCGGCAGAGCCGACGGGAGGGCCGGCTTGAAGGTGAGCGGAGGAAGGTGTCAGGTCTAAAGAGCAGGCGGGGTCACGCGGTTTTGTCCTCTGTCCTCACTGCGATGGGCCGCAGGCAACCTACAGGAACGCGAAAAGAAGGCTCAAACGGTTTTCCGGCGGCGGTGGTCCCTGTCGCTTGATCACCCCAGCAGGTCCGCAACCGACCCGCACCTGGACGTCGGCTTCACCCAGCTGCGCGAGCAGAACCTGACCGCCGCCGGGTTCAGCACGGCCACCTGACCCGCCGCTCGCCGTTCAGGCGGCTGCGGCCGTGGCGGCGGGGCGGAAGGTGCGGCGGTATGCCTGGGGGGTGACGCCGATGGCGGCGTGGAGGTGCCGGCGCAGGGAGACGCCGGTGCCGAACCCGGCGCGGTGGGCGACGAGGTCGACGGGCCAGTCGGTGGTCTCCAGGTAGTGGCGCGCCAGGTCGACACGCTGGCGGATCAGCCATTGGCTGGGGGTGGTACCGGTCTCGTCGCGGAAGCGGCGCGTGAAGGTGCGCACGCTCATGTTGGCGTGGGCGGCCAGGTCGGCCAGGGTGAGGGATTCGGCGAGTCGTTCCATAGCCCATGCCTGGGTGGGGGCGGTGCCGGTGGCCGTCGGGTCGGGGACGGGGCGCTGGATGTACTGGGCCTGTCCGCCGTCTCGCCAGGGCGGCACCACGCAGGAGCGGGCGACGTCGTTGGCGATCTGGCTGCCGTGGTCGCGGCGGACAAGGTGCAGGCATAGGTCGATCCCGGCGGCAACTCCTGCGGAGGTGAGGATGTCGCCGTCGTCGACGAACAGCACGTCGGGGTCGATGCGGGTGGTGGTGAACATCCGCTGCAGGCGCTCCGCTTCGCGCCAGTGCGTGGTGGCGGGACGGTGGTCGAGGAGCCCTGCGGAGGCCAGGACGTACGTGGCGGTGCAGATGCCCACGATCCGGGTGCCGGGGCGGATGGCGGCCAGGGCGTCGCGCAATGCGGCGGGCAGGCGGCCCTCCTCACGGATGGGGCCGAGAGCGTGGGAGGGCGGGATGACGACGGTGTCGACGCCGGCCAGCAAGGAGGCGTCATGGGTGACGGTGAGGCCGTAGTCGGCCTCGGCCCGTACCGGGCCACCGTCGAGGCTGCACGTGGTCACGGTGTAGAGCCGGTTGCCCGCCCGGTCGCGGGCGGCGCCGAAGATGCGGGCGGGGATACCGAGCTCGAAGGGGACGACGCCGTCCAGTGCCAGAACGCCAACGTGGTGCATGGCCAGATCTTTTCAGGCCGTGGCCATCAGGCCGCTACTGGGGACGCTTGGGTCCCGGCAGTCTTGTGACGCGCCCGAGAGAAACGGCACAAACCGCAAGAAACGCACACAGAAAGAGAACGTCATCATGTCCCAGACCATCACCGCCCCCACCATGCGTGCTGTCTCCCAAGACACCGCCGGGGCCCCCGACGTCCTCAAGGTCATCGAGACCAAGCGCCCGGTGCCGGGCTGGGGCGAGATCCTGGTCCGGGTGCACGCGGCGGGGGTGAATCCGGCCGACTGGAAGACCCGGGAGCTGGGGGTGTTCCCCGATGGGACGCAGCTTCCCTTCACCCTGGGATTCGACGTCTCCGGGGTGGTCGAGGAGACCGGCGACGGTGTCACTGTCTTCCAGCCGGGCGACGAGGTCTTCGGGATGCCGCGCTTCCCGCACCCGGCCGGCGCCTACGCCGAGTACGTCACCGCCCCGGCCCGCCACTTCGCTCCCCGCCCCCAGGGCCTGACCCACATCGAGTCGGGCGCCCTGCCGCTGGCCTCGCTCACCGCCTGGCAGGCCCTCGTCGACACCGCCGACGTCCGGCCCGGCCAGCGCGTCCTCATCCACGCTGCCGCGGGCGGCGTCGGCCATCTGGCCGTCCAGATCGCCAAGGCCCGCGGCGCCCATGTGATCGGCACCGCCAGCGCCGCCAAGCACGACCTGCTGCGCTCCCTCGGCGCGGACGAACTGATCGACTACCGCACCCAGAACTTCGCCGAGACCATCCGCGACGCCGACGTCGTCCTGGACACGATCGGCGGCGCCACCTGGGCCCGCTCCCTGCGCACCCTGCGCCCGGGTGGAAGGCTGGTCTCGATGCTGCCTCTGGACGACACCTTCCCCTACAAGGAGGCCGAGGCGGCCGGGGTGCGGGCGGGGTTCATGCTCGTCGAACCCGACCAGCAGGGCCTGCGCGAGATCACCAAGCTGGTCGAGGACGGCCGCCTGCGGATGATCGCCGACGCGGTCTTCCCACTGGAGGACGCCGCCGTCGCCCACACGCTGGGCGAGGCCGGCCGCACTACGGGAAAGATCGTCCTTTCCGTCACGTCGTGACGGGTCCTTCGGAGCCCGCGGTGATGAGCAAGAACAGATACGCACCAGCCTCGAGCGGCCTCACCACCAGCTCGGCCTGCTCGACGGACAGGCCGGGCACGAAGCCGGGACGCGTACTGAGCCGTCAGCCCTGCAGTGTCAGGGCGAGACGGCGCGACAGGCCGGTGTTCCTGCGGTCGCCGAGCCGGTGCACCGCCAGTTCCAGCGCCTCGCGCCGCCCGACGAGGACGACCCACGCCTTCGCCCTGGTGACCAGCGTGTACAGCAGCCTGCGCCGGAGCATCACACCGCCGGACTCGGCCACGATGGGCGCCACCACGAACGGGTACTCGCTGCCCTGCGAGCGGTGGACGCTGATCGCGTAGGCGTGGGTCAGCTCGTCCAGCTCGTCGAAGCCGTACTCGACGCTCTCGCCGTCGTCGGTGCGGATCTCCAGCCGCCGTTCCTGCGGGTGGACGCCGGTGACCGTGGCGCTCTCGCCGTTGAAGACGCCCTTGTCGTAGTTGTTGCGGATCGGCATGACGCGGTCGCCCACCCTGAACACCGCCGGCCCCGACCAGTGCTCCGCCTCCCCCTCGCGGGCCGGGTTCAGCCGCTCCTGCAGCCTGCGGCCCAGCTCGGCGGTGCCCGTGGCGCCCTTGCGCATCGGGCACAGCACCTGCACCTGGTCGGCGCCGATCCCCTGTTTGCGGGGGATCGCCTCGGTCGCCAGGTGGATCACCCGTTCGGCCACCTGGTCGGGGTCGTCCAGTTCCTCGAACCAGAAGCCGCCCCTGCCGGGCAGCGCGGGCAGCTCGCCCGCCCTGATCCGGTGCGCGGCCCGGACGATCCCGCTGTCCTGCGCCTGGCGGAAGACGCGGGTCAGCCGGACGCGCGGGACCTCCTCCACCGCCAGCAGGTCGGCCAGCACGCTGCCGGGGCCGATGCTGGGCAGCTGGTCGCTGTCGCCGACGAGCAGCAGGTGGCTGCCCGCGGGGATGGCCGCGGTCAGCCGGGTGGCCAGCTGCAGATCCAGCATGGACGCCTCATCGACCACGATCAGGTCCGCGTCCAGGGGCGACTCCTGGAACAGGATGCCCTCGTCGGGCTCCGGCTGGTGGGCGAGCATCCGGTGGACGGTCATCGCGGGCAGCCCGGTGAGCTCCGACAACCGCTTGGCGGCCTTGCCGGTCGGGGCGGTCAGGGTCACCCTGCCGCCCATCGCCCGCACGGTCGCCGCGACCACCCGCACCGTGTGGCTCTTGCCGCAGCCGGGGCCGCCGGTCAGCACCGTCACGGTGCTGGTCAGGGCCAGGTTCACGGCGGTCCGCTGGTCCTCGTGCAGCCCCTCGTCGTCGGGGAAGGGACGCAGCGGCAGCGTGGAGCGGGCCCTGAGCAGCCTGGTCAGGTTCGCTGCCAGCGCGACCTCGCGCGCGTGCAGCTCCTTGGCGTACACCACACTCCGGCCGGGGTCGGTCAGCGACGTCTCGACGACCACCCGCCGTTCGGCGGCCAGCGCGTCGACCGCGCGGCGGATCAGCTCCTCGTCCTGCTCGACCAGGCTCGCCGCCTGGGCGACGACGGTGGTCAGCGGCAGGTAGCAGTGCCCGTCGCGGGCGGCCGCCGCCTCCAGCCTGTCGACGACCGCCGCCGCGATCCGTCGCGGGCTGTGCTCGGGGACGCCCGACCGCAGCGCGATCCGGTCGGCGGTGTGGAAGGCGACCCCTCTGACCTGCCCGATCAGCCGGTACGGGTCGGAGGTGACGACGTCCGGCGCCTCGTCGCCGTACACCTGGTAGATCTTGGCCGCGAGCAGCGGGCTGATGCCGAACCCCTGCAGGAGGACCATCAGCGCGGCGACCGCCTTCTGCTCCGCCCACGCCTGGACGATCTGCGCCTGCCGCACGGCTCCGATGCCGACCACTTCCAGCAGCCGCTCGGGCGCGGTGTCGATCACGGTGAGGGTCTGGTCGCCGAAGTGGCTGACGATGGCGTGCGCGAGCCGCGGCCCGATGCCGCGGATCAGGCCGGAGCCCAGGTAGATCGTGATCGCGCGGACGGTCGAGGGGACCACCCGTTCGCACCGCTTGACCATCAGACGGCTGCCGTGGCGCGGGTGCTCGTCCCACTCCCCTTCCAGCCGCAGCGTCTCTCCGGGCTGGACCCCGGCCAGCGGGCGGCCGGAGGCGACGAACGAGGCCGGCCTCTCGGCGCTCATCCGCGCCACCGTGTACTCGTCCTCGCGGACGTACACCAGCTGCTCGACGGACGCCTCCACCTCCGTCACGAGCGCGCTCCCCGTGGTCATGCGCAGGACACTAGCGGACGCCGAACGCCCGGCTCACCCCTCCGGGGCCCCGCCGCCCTGGCCGACGCGGGTGAGCTTGTCGGGGCACCACGGGCGGTGCCATCGACACCGCCTAGATATGCGGCGCGTCGCCCGGACCGGCGTCCTCACGTCTGGCAGTAACCTCGGAGGTCAGGAGAAGCGTCCGCAACGCACAGGGGGACCACACGGTGGCAGCCACGCACGAATCCGACGGCGCCGCGCTCAGCCTGCGAGCCGACTGCGCGAGCTGCTTCGGCCTGTGCTGCGTCGCGCTGCCCTTCTCCGCCTCGGCCGACTTCGCGATCGACAAGGACGCCGGCCGCCCCTGCCCCAACCTGCAAGCCGACTTCCGCTGCGGCATCCACCAAGATCTCAGGCAGCGGGGCTTCCCCGGCTGCGTCGTCTACGACTGCTTCGGCGCGGGCCAGAAGGTGTCGCAGGTGACCTTCGCCGGGCAGGACTGGCGGCGCTTCCCGGAGGCCGCCGACCAGATGTTCAAGGTGTTCCCGGTCGTCCGGCAGCTGCACGAGCTGCTCTGGTACCTGACCGAGGCGCTGGCGCTGCGGGTGGCCGCCGGGCTGCACCCCGAGATCCGCGCCCGGCGCGACGAGGTCGAGCGTCTCACGCACGGCTCCCCCGGCTCCCTCCTCGAACTGAACATCCCCGCGCTCCGCCAGGAGGTCAACGAGCTGCTGCTGCGCACGAGCGAGCTGGTCCGGGCCGGAACCGAGGGCCGCGGGAAGGAGCGCAGGGGCGCCGACCTCATCGGCGCCAAGCTCAGGGGCGCCGACCTGCGCGGGGCCAACCTGAGAGGCGCCTATCTCATCGGCGCCGACCTCAGGGGGGCCGACCTCCGGCTGGCCGACCTCATCGGAGCCGACCTGCGCGGCGCCGACCTGCGCGGGGCCGACCTGACCGGCAGCATCTTCCTCACGCAGTCTCAGCTGAACGCGGCGAAGGGCGACTCGGCCACCGAGCTGCCGCCCGCGCTCACCCGCCCGGCTCACTGGAGCTAGCCGGCTGGTCACTCCCCAGCCAATCCGTGGGGCTATCCCGACCCTACAGCGGGTAGTCATGCGCTTACGGCATGCGTTCGCGTCATCGCGCTGCCGCCAGCGTGGGCGGAGGGGGAGATCCAGGTGTCCATCCACAGGCCGTCGGCCGGCGAGCCGCTGACCGTGCCGGCTCCGCCTCGCCGTATCCGGACGATCATCGCCGACTGGGCGTCGTCGACGGACCACAAGGTGATCGGCTACCTGTACATGATCACTTCGTTCGGGTTCTTCCTCGTCGCGGGCCTCATGGCGATGGTGATCAGGGCCGAGCTGCTCGAGCCCGGCCTGCAGCTGGTCAGCGCGCAGCAGTACAACCAGCTGTTCACCATGCACGGCGCCCTCATGCTGCTGCTGTTCGCCACCCCGCTGTTCGCCGGGTTCGCCAACGTGGTCATGCCGCTGCAGATCGGCTCGCCCGACGTGGCCTTCCCGCGGCTCAACATGGTGAGCTACTGGCTGTTCCTGTTCGGCGGGCTCATCGTGCTGAGCGGCTTCGCCGTCAGCAGCGGCGCCGCCGACTTCGGCTGGTTCGCCTACACCCCGCTGTCGACGGCCATCTACTCGCCGGGCATCGGCGGCGATCTGTGGATCATGGGGCTGGTGATGAGCGGGCTGGGCACGATCCTCGGCTCCGTCAACTTCTTCACCACGATCATCGCGATGCGCGCGCCCGGCATGACGATGTTCCGACTGCCGCTGTTCACCTGGACCGTGCTGCTGACCAGCATGATGGTGCTGCTGGCCTTCCCCGTACTCGCGGCCGCGCTGCTCGTGCTGGAGTCGGACCGCAAGCTCGGCACGCACGTCTACGACGCCGCCAACGGCGGCCCGCTGATCTGGCAGCACCTGTTCTGGTTCTTCGGCCACCCGGAGGTCTACATCATCGCGCTGCCGTTCTTCGGCATCATCAGCGAGGTCATCCCGGTGTTCAGCCGCAAGCCGCTCTTCGGCTACATCGGCCTGGTCGCCGCCACGATCGCGATCGCCGGGTTGTCGATGACGGTGTGGGCGCACCACATGTTCGCGACCGGGCAGGTGCTGCTGCCGTTCTTCTCCTTCATGACGTTCCTCATCGCCGTGCCGACCGGGGTGAAGTTCTTCAACTGGGTCGGCACGATGTGGCGGGGCCACCTGAGTTTCGAGACGCCGATGATGTTCGCGATCGGCTTCATGGCGACGTTCCTGCTCGGCGGGCTGACCGGGGTGATCCTCGCCTCGCCGCCGCTGGACTTCCACATCAGCGACACCTACTTCGTCGTCGCGCACTTCCACTACGTGGTGTTCGGCACCGTGGTGTTCGCCATGTTCGCCGGCTTCTACTTCTGGTGGCCCAAGATGACCGGCCGGATGCTGCACGACGGCATCGGCAAGATCCACTTCTGGATACTGTTCGTCGGCTTCCACACCACGTTCCTGGTGCAGCACTGGCTGGGGGTGCTCGGCTTCCCGCGCCGCTACGCCGACTACAGCGCGGTCGACGGCTTCACCACGCTGAACGTGATCTCGTCCGTGGGGGCGTTCCTGCTCGGCGCCTCGACGCTGCCCTTCCTCTTCAACATCTGGCTCACCGCGCGGCGGGCCCCGCGCGTGACCGTGGACGACCCGTGGGGGTTCGGCAACTCGCTGGAGTGGGCGACGTCCTGCCCGCCGCCCCGGCACAACTTCACCTCGATGCCCGCGATCCGGTCGGAACGTCCCGCGTTCGACCTGCACTACCCGCACGTCCACCACCGCCGGTACCTGGAGGAGTAGGGTCACTCGGCGACCGAGGCGGCGCTGCGGCGCGGCCCGAAGTACCTCCACAGGAAGCTGAGCAGCACGTTCGTCCGGTTCCTGCCGCCCAGCAGGTACGCGATGTGCAGCGCGATCCACGCCAGCCAGGCGAGCAGGCCGTGGAAGGTCCAGCCGTTCGACAGCTGCAGGACCGCCTCGGCCCGGCCGACCGTGGCCATGATGCCGGGGTCGCGGTATCTGAACGGCGCGACCGGGTGGCCGTGCGCGGCCGCGAGGATCTGCCTGCCCACGTGCTTGCCCATCTGGATGGACGGCTGCGCCAGCTGCGGCAGCGGGTCAGGCGGCCCGGCGAGGTCGCCCGCCACGAAGATCTCCGGGTGCTCCCGGACGTTGAGCGCCTCGCAGACCGCGATCCTGCCGCCCTTGCCCTGCGGCAGCCCCCACTGTCCGGCCTCCTTGGGCGCGGCGACGCCGAGCGCCCACACGGTGACGTCGCTCGGCAGGCGGGTGCCGTCCGCCAGGACGACGGCGTCGGGCTCGACGGCCGCGACCGTGCAGCCCAGCCGCAGGCGCACCCCCCGCCTGCTCAGAGCGTGGGCCGCCGCGGCGCGCAGACGCGGCTTGTACGGCGCGAGCACGTAGTCGAAGCGCTCGACCAGCGTGACACTCGTCTGCTCGGGGGCGATCTCGGGGTGGGTCAGCGGGATCGTGCGGCGGCGCAGTTCGGCCAGGGTGCCGGCCATCTCGACGCCGGTGGCTCCGCCGCCGACCACCACCACGTGGGTGCTCGGCCGCCTGCCTGTCGCGGTCTCCTCCAGGCAGCGCTGCAGGGTCCTGCGCAGGGCGACGGCGTCGGCGGCCGAGTAGATCGGCCGGCTGTTGTCCGCCGCGCCCCGCACGCCGATCCAGTTCGTGGTGACGCCGGTGGCCAGCACCAGGTAGTCGTAGTCGAGGGTGGTGCCGTCGTCGAGTTCCATCCGCCGTTCGACGGGGTCCAGCTTGGTCATCGCGGCTCTGCGCGCCCGCACGGTCGGGTACGCGGCGGCGAAGGCGCGGGTCGGGTAGGTGATGTCTGCGGAGCTCATGCCGGCCGTGGCCACCTGGTAGAGCAGGGGCTGGAACGTGGTGTAGGGGTTCCTGTCGACGAGCGTGACCAGGGCGCCGCCGCGGGCCAGCTCGCGGGTCGCGTTGAGACCGGCGAAGCCCGCCCCCAGCACCACGACGTGCGGCCTGCCGGATCGCCATCGCTGATCCATCACCAGCTGCCCCTTTCGGCGGTTGCTGTCTGGGATGTATCGCACCGTTGGGGGCGCTTAAACACCTATGCCGGCATGCCGAAGAGAAGCGGGATCACCGGCGTGCGCCGCCTGGCCGCTCTGGCACGCGGTGCTCGCGTCGCTGCTCTGGTCGGCGCTGATCCTGGCCCTGTTCGTGCCGCTGGCGGTGCTACAGACTGAACGTGGTCTACAAGCCCGCCGAGGCGCGCGCGCTCGCCGAGAAAGCGATCCGCAAAGCGGTCACTACGAAGGACAACTGCCGCTCGATGTCATCGAACCGCAGCGCGTCGCAGAGGGCATGCAGGACCTGCTCGGACGGCTGCCGGGCGCGGCCTTGTTCCAGACGGGTGTAGTACTCGGTACTCACCCCGGCCAGCTGCGCGACCTCACCGTGCCGCAGACCGGCGACCCGGCGACCGGCGCCGAACTCGACCGGCAGACCGATCTCATCCGGCGTGAGTCCAGCACGGCGGGCCCGCAGGAAGTCGCCCAAGTCGTTATTGCCCATGCCCTAAGTCTGCTCTTCACCCAGCTGATCACCAAGGGCATAGCTGGCCCTGCCAGTACTACACACCAGGTCGCGCGAGGCCGCGAGACTCGGCAAGGTCCGCCGAGAACGGGCATAGGTTAGCTGGCGGTCTTCGACAACGTCGAATCCCAGAGGAAAGCCCAAGGGTGCCCGTTCCGTCCGGGAGCCCACAGGGGTCACGTCCACGCCTTGACCGATACGAGCCGACATGACCGCGCTCTTGGCCTCTGGAAAGTCGAGTGCAGATGCAACCTGGTGAGCATTCCCTACGGCACTCGGGGATCGTTTAGAAGGTGTTCCAGTCCATCAGTAAATAGATGATCTTGGATCGCTTCGGAGATCGAGAGGAGAAGTGGCCGAGGATGAGATCTTCGCCGCCATCGAGGAAACAACGGCATCGCCCAACTGTACGGCTCCCCGGATCGCCACCTGCTCCAGGAAGTTCCAGAATCTTGCAATGCTAAGTTAGCATGCTAAGTTATGGGATGTGGAACGCAATCTCAGCCTCAACCTGCACGTGCTCGTCGCTCGCCTTGACCGGGCGGGTGACCGGATCCTGCGGACCGAGCACAACATCTCCTACAGTCGCTTCCTCGCACTGACCCTGGTCGGCGAGCTGGGCGTCTCGACGCAACGCGCCCTTGCCGACGGCCTGGGCGTGACCGAGCCGTCGGTGAGCCGCATGGCCGCCGTCCTTGCCACCGAGGGGCTTCTCGACGTCCAGCCCGACCCGGCGGGAGGGAACCGCCGGCAGCTCAGCCTCACCGACGAGGGAAAGCAACTCGTGGCCTCGCTCCGACAGGAGTTCGAGGAAAAGCTGGCCGCCCTGGTCGCACACAGCGGCGTGCCCTACGCCGAGTTCGCCGAGCACACCGAGCGACTGCTCGCGACGTTGGACCGCGTGGAACGGGAGTCAACCAAATGAATCAGGCCATCCAGATCCCGCAGACGCATCAGCGTACAGTCTCCTCAACCGACGGCACGCCGATCAGCTATCAGACGATAGGCGCTGGGCCGGGCCTCATCGTGCTCGGCGGCGCTCTGCGAACCTCGCATGACTACCTGCCACTGGCCTCCGTCCTGGCCCGCTCCTTCACTGTGCACGTCGTCGACCGACGAGGACGCGGGGCCAGCGGCCCTCAGGGACCCCAGTACACCCTGGGCAAGGAAGTGGAAGACCTGCTGGTCGTCCAGGCGGAGACCGGAGCGCGGCTGGCGTTCGGCCACAGCTACGGCGGCCTTGTCCTCTTTGAGACCGCACGGTCGTTCCAAGTGTTCGAGCGCATCGCGGTCTACGAGCCCGGAGTTCCCGCCGGCCCCCTCCCCACAGACTGGATGGCCCCCTACCGGGAACGGCTCGCCGCAGGCGACCCCTATGGCGCGTTCGTTCACTTCATACGAGGCTCGGGCGGCGCGCCCGCCTTCCTGACCAAGCTGCCGCACTGGTATCTGCGGATGGCGTTGCGCATCGCCTTCCGCGGGCCGAGCTGGCAGCGGATGCGCCCCCTTCTCCAGGCCAACCTGGCCGAGCACGAGCAGGTAGCGGCCCAACAGGGCCGACTTGCCGCGTTCGCGGCCGTCACCGCTCCGGTGCTGCTGCTGTGTGGGGGCCGTACGCCGCGCGCGAGCAGAGCGAACTTCGACGCTGTACGCGACACCCTTCCCAACGCCACACTCGAAAGTCTGCCCGGCCTCAACCATTTCGGACCGGAAGGGAAAACGGCCCCGGTTGTGGCCGAGCGCGCCCTGCAGTTCCTCCTTTGACGTTCAGCCCGAAGACGGGCCCCGCCGGGACGGACCTGTCCAGGCCTTTCCCTTCCAGATGTGGCTACCCACAGCTGTCGCCCCGGCATCGAAGCGTCTCTGGGTATCGGTCTGCATGGCCCGATCTTGCACGATCCCACGCAAGCCAGTCGATCTCGTGCTGATGTCGCTCCATCGAACGAGAATGTGGCCATCGACGGAGAGATGCAGCCTCGTCAACGGCCTCTTGATCCGTGTGCCTGTCAGCGTATGTTGCTCACGCTCCGACCAGGATCTTCGGATCATACCTGTGTGGCAGGCGCGGATACCAGGTGGTCGACGTCCAGCCGGGAGGCCTCATCCACGGAAGGCCGTCAGCCGCTGACCGCGAAGGCGGAGCGATTCGCTCCGCCGCCGGTAGGATGGCGGCCGTGAGCGAACGCAGGCGCCGCGCCCCGCGCCAGGCAGAGGCCGAGCGGAACGACCGCGCGCTGTTGCAAGCCGCCCGCGAGGTGCTGGCCGCCGACGGCGCGCACGCCTCGGTCGCGGCCATCGCCGCCCGGGCGGGGGTCGGCATCGGCAGCCTCTACCGCCGCTACCGCACCAAGGAAGAGCTGTTCCAGCGGCTGTCAGTGCTCTCGCTCGACCACCACAACGAGGCCGCCGAGCAGGGCCTGGCCGCCGCCGACCCGTGGGCGGGGCTGGCCGGCTTCGTCGTCGCCTGCGTCGAGTTCGGCCAGGGCTCGCTCGCGCCGATCGCCGGCACGATCGAGGTCACCGAGGAGATGTGGGCGAAGTACGAGCGTTCGACCGAGCTGGTGGCCGCGCTGGTGGCCAGGGCGCACGGCGCGGGCGTGCTGCGGCCCGGCGTCACCGCCGTGGACGTCTCCCTGCTGATCGAGCAGCTGCGCGCGTCCCCGTTCGTGGACCAGCTGCGCAAGCAGGGGCACGACGACCTCGCCGAGGCCGCGGCGCAGGCCCGCAGGCGCGTGGTCGCCATCGCGGTCGACGGCCTGCGCGCGGTACTCGACGAGCCGCTGCCAGGCCGGCCGCCGTCCGGCAGGCTGTTCACGGAGCGCTGGGCCCGCCGCGACGGCTGAGTTCCGCGCCGCGAAGCGCGGCCGTAAATCCGTGAGCAACAAACCGTAAAGGCCTCGCGGCATCGTGAACGCATCGGGATCACGACCGCGAAGGAGACGGAGATGGCGGACGATCGGCTGCGGGTGGCCGTCATCATCGGCAGCACCCGCAACGGGCGTTTCGGGCCCACCGTGGCCGACTGGTTCGCCTGCCGCGCCAGGAGACGCCAGGAGCTGAAGGTCGACCTCGTCGACCTGGCCGAGGCCGACCTCCCCGGCACCCTCGCCGACCAGGACGAGCGCCTGCCCCCGCAGGTCCTGGCCCTGGCCCCGCGGCTCGCCGCGGCCGACGCGTTCGTGGTCGTGACCCCGGAGTACAACCTGAGCTTCCCCGCGCCGCTCAAGACCGCCATCGACTGGTTCCACGAGGAGTGGCAGGCCAAGCCCGTCACGTTCGTCTCCTACGGCAGGGAGTCGGGCGGCCTGCACGCGGTCGCCCAGCTGCGGCAGGTGTTCGTCGAACTGCACGCCGTCCCGATCCGGGACGCCGTCAGCCTGCCCTGCTACTGGAACCGGTTCGCCGCCGACGGCAGCTGGCCCAGGCCGGGCGACGGCGAGGACGCGGTCAGAGCCACCCTCGACCAGCTCACCTGGTGGGCCAGAGCACTCAGGGACGCCAGGACGAAGCACCCCTACAACGCACAAGGAGAGACACCATGAGACGAGTGATCGCCACGGTCTACGCGACCCTGGACGGCTACATCGACAACCCCCAGGAGTGGTCGCTCAGCTACGCGACCGAGGACAGCGGCGCCTTCGCCTTCGACCTGCTGCGCGGCTGCGACGCGCTGCTGATGGGCCGGGTCACCTACGAGGGCTTCTCCCAGGCGTGGCCGTCCGTGCCCGGCGAGTTCGCCGACCGCATCAACGGCATGCCGAAGTACGTGGTGTCCTCGACGCTGGGTGAGGTCGGGTGGAACGCGACCGTCCTCAAGGGCGAGGTAGCCGACGAGGTGGCGGCGCTGAAGCGGCAGCCCGGCGGCGACATCCTGATGTACGGCACGGGCAGGCTCACCGACACGCTGATGGAGCACGGCCTGCTCGACGAGTACCACATCTGGGTGTACCCCGTGATCAAGGGGAAGGGGGACCCGCTGTTCCGGCCGGGCACCAGCGCGACGCTGACGCCGTCGGGCACCAGGACGTTCAGCTCGGGCGTCGTCGTCCTGTCGTACCAGCCTCAGGTGTCATGACGGCGGGGCGTGGTCGTGCGGCGTCAGCTTGCGGCCCGTCTCGTACTCGGCCGCGAAGGTGTCCTGTCCCAGGGCGGCCGACACCCGCCCGGTGATGCGGTCGACGTCGCCGCGCTGGTCCGGCCCCAGCGGCAGCAGGGCCGCGTCGCGGACCGCGGCGGCCGTGCCGAGGAGCCGCGCGGCCCGGGCAGGGTCGCCGGCGAGTGACACCGCTCCGGCCAGGCCCTCCATGGCGAGGGCCTGGCCGCGGGGGGCGTCCAGCTCGCAGGCCATGGCGAAGGCCCTCCGGTGCAGGGCGAGGGCCGATGCGGGGTCGCCGCGCAGTTCCGCGGTGAACCCCAGCTCGATCGTGATCATCGGCAGATGCGGCGGGATCTGATCGCCGTCCTGCCACGGGTTCGACTCCAGCATCCGCCGCAGCAGCGCCTGCGCGGTGTCGAGGTCGCCGCCCTTTCTGGCGGCGAAGGCCAGCCCCATCTCGGCGAAGATCTCCGCCGGCCGCAGGCCCTGCTCGGCCGCGAGCCGCCTGCCGCGCTCGCACAGGTCGCGAGCCTGGACGTGGTCGCCGAGCTGCAACTCGAGCCAGCCGAGCCAGGCCAGCCGCCCGGCCACCTCCGGCCACAGCCCCAGCTCCTCGGCCAGCCGGAGCCCGTCCGTGTGCAGGCGCACGGCCCGCTCGTGGTCGCCGGTCATCTCGGCCAGCGCGCCCAGCCAGGCGGCGGCCTGCAGTTCCCCCCAGCGGTCGCCGAGCGCGGCGAACAGCTCGGCTCCGCGCTCGCCGTCGCGCTCCAGCGCCTCCAGATCGCCCCTGATGTGGGCGAGCTTGGTGCGGGTGACCAGGGTCGCGGCGATCCCCCACCGGTCTCCGGCCGCCTCGAACGCGGCCAGCGCCCGTTGCAGCAGCTCGTCCGCGCTGGCCAGCTCGCCGGCGTCGAGCTGCCCGTACGCCAGGAACCAGGCCGCCATCGCCTCGCCGAGACGGTCGCCGGCCCCATCGAACGAGCGCAGCGCGGCCCGCTCCGTGACGTCTCCCTGCAGCACCGCGATCCCCTCCCGCCAGGCCGCGGCCCGGGCCCGGACGGCGGCGTCGCCCGGAGATCCGGTGAGGGCGAGGGCCGCGTCCAGGGAGCGGCGGGCCTCGGTGAGACGTCCGCGCAGGAACCAGAACCAGGCGAGGGCGCTCGTCAGGCGCAGCGCCAGGCCCGCGTCGCCGTCGGCGGCCGCGCCGTCAAGGGCGGCGCGCAGGTTGGCGGACTCGGCGTCGAGGCGGCGCAGCCACTCCCGCTGTTCGGGGCCGCGCAGGTGGGGGTCGGCGCGTTCGGCGAGGTCGGTGTAGTAGGCGTGGTGCCGCCTGCGCACCTGCTCGTACTCCCCCGCCTCGTGCATGCGCTCGGCGCAGTACGCGGCCACCGACTCCAGCAGCCGGTAACGGGCGCCTCCCGGGCCGTGGACGGCCACCACCAGGGAGCGGTCCACCAGGCGGGCCAGCAGATCCAGCACGTCGGCGGCGGGCAGGTCGGCGTCGGCGCACACGGACTCGGCCGCCTCCAGCGAGCAGCCGTCGGCGTGGACGGCCAGCCGCCGCAGAGCCAGCCGTTCCGGCCCGGTCAGCAGCTCCCAGCTCCAGTCGATCATCGCGGTCAGCGTCTGCTGGCGCGGCGGGGCGCCCCGGTAGCCGGTGGCCAGCAGGCGGAAGCGGTCGTCGAGCCTGGCGACCAGCCCGTCCACGCCGAGCGCCCGAACCCGGGTGGCGGCCAGTTCCAGGGCCAGCGGGATCCCGTCGAGCCGCCTGCACAGCGTGGCGACCTCGCCGGCGGTGCGGGCGTCCAGCGTGAAGTCCCGCGCGGCGGCGGACGCCCTGGCCGTGAACAGCCGCACGGCGCCGTACTCGCCCAGCGTCGCCGGGTCTGCGCCGGGGCCGGGCACCTCCAGCGGCGGGACGCTCCACACCACCTCGCCCGCGACGGCCAGCGGCTCCCTGCTGGTGGCCAGGACGCGCAGGTCGGGAGCGCCCTTCAGCAGCAGCTCGACCAGCTCGGCGGCCTGCTCGACGAGGTGCTCGCAGTTGTCGAGGACGAGCAGCAGCCGGCGGGCCCGCAGCGCGGCGACGAGCCGCTCCTCGGCGCGCCCGCCGCCGTCCTGGATCTCCAGTGCGGCCATCACGACCTCGACCAGCTCCACCGTCCCGCCCGGGGTTCCGGCCAGCTCGACCAGCCACACGCCGTCGGGGAAGGTGCCGGCCAGCTGGGTCGCCGTTTCCAGGGCGAGGCGGGTCTTGCCCACGCCGCCCGGCCCGGTGAGCGTCACCAGGCGGTCGGCGGCCAGGTGGGCGCGGACCTCGGCGACGGCCGTGTCCCGGCCGATCAGGCCGGTGACGAGGGCGGGCAGGTTGGTGCGCGGGCGCCCTGACGGGCCGGCCAGGGCCGGGTCCTGGGTGAGGATCGCCTGGTGGAGCGCGGTCAGGCCGGGGCCGGGGTCCAGGCCGAGCTCGTCGGCCAGCCGGGCGCGCAGGTCGGCGTAGCTGTCGAGGGCCTCGCTCTGGCGTCCGGTGCGGTAGAGGGCGCGCATGTGGGCGGCGCGCAGCCGCTCGCGCAGCGGGTGCTCGGCCACGAGCCGGCCGAGCTCGCTCACCAGCGGGCCGTGCTCGCCGAGCGCCAGGCGGGCCTCCGCCAGGTCCTCCTGCGCGGCCAGCCGCCGCTCCTCCAGGTGCGCGATTGCGGCGCGGGCGAACGGCTCGTCGGCGAAGTCGGCGTAGGCCGCTCCGCGCCACAGCGCGAGCGCGCCCGACAGCAGCGTGGCGTCGCCCTGCCCGGCCCGCGCGAGCAGCGTCTCGAAGCGCCGCGCGTCGACCGCGTCCGGCTCGAGCTGGAGGACGTATCCGGCCGGGTGCGAGCGGACCAGGTTCCTGGCTCCGGGTTCGGCGTCCTCCAGGGCGCGGCGCAGCTGCGACACCTTCGCCGACAGCGCGCCCGGCGGGTTGCCGGGCAGGTCGTCGCCCCACAGGTCGTCGATCAGCCGGTCGGCGGGCACCGGCCGTCCGTCGTGCATGAGCAGGACGGCGAGCAACGCCCGCACCTTGGCCCCCGGGATCGGCACCGGTTCCCCGCCGTCAGCCCATACCGCCAACGGCCCGAGCACCCCGAAACGCATGGAGGACACCATAACGGGCTTACCGAAGCGCCGTAAGCCCGCAGGAAAGAAGCCGTAAGCAGCGCAGGCGTCCGCAGTCGCCCGAGCCGGTGCGCGGCAGGCACGTGCTGATCGTCAAGGCCGTCCACGCGGGGGCGGCCGAGAAGGGCAGGCGGCTGCTCGCCCCGCTGTGGCGGGCGGCCGGGGAGGCTAGCGGGCCGGTTGGGACGCCATGGCCGCTTCCACGCCGTCGAGCAGGACGGCCAGGCCGGCCCGGAAGGTCTCCCTGCCCTCCCGTTCCATGTAGGAGCCGTCGCCGTCCTCGACGGTGAACGCGCCCTCCTTGGCCAGCCAGTTCACCAGCGGGAACCGTTCGCGGAAGTCGGGGGCGACCTCCGTCAGCAGGGTCGCGCGCTCCTCCCACCACTCCTCGTCAGAGCGGCCCGTCTCGATCAGGGCCTGGCGGGACTCGGCGGCCGTCTGCGCCAGCCCGCGCACGAACTGGATCAGCGCGCCGGTCAGCCGCCGCAGCGCCCCGGGGGCCAGGCCGGTCTCGCGCAGGATGCGCAGCAGCGTCTCCACGACGGCGTAGTCGTTGGGCCCGAGCACCGGCCGTGCCTGCGACACCTGCAGCACCCACGGGTGCCGGACGTAGAACTCCCAGTGGTCCTGCGCCCACGAGGTGATGGCCGCCCGCCAGCCCCCGCTCAGGTCGTAGCCGGTCGGCAGCTCGATCAGCACCTGGTCGTACATGAGATCGACCAGCTCGCTCTTGCTGGGCACGTACGTGTACAGAGCCATGGCGGTTCGGCCGAGCCGCTCGCCCACCGCGCGCATGGACAGCGCCGCCATCCCCTCGGCGTCGGCGATCGCGATTCCCGCGTCGACGATCATGTCTATGCTGAGCGCGGGCTTGGGCCCGGGGCCGGTGCGGACGCTCCCAGGGCCGGCCGCGCGCCACAACAGGGCCATCGACCGGCGGGCGTCTCCCTGCGCGGCGAAAACCACCAATCTACAACTCCTTATGCCATAAACTAACGTGGCCCAGCCGACTCTTTATGCCGTAAGGATATCAGTGAACCCCAACATCGCCGACAGTCACGACGTGATCGAGGTCCGCGGGGCCAGGGAGAACAACCTGGCGGACGTCTCGCTGGACATCCCCAAACGCCGCCTGACGGTCTTCACCGGCGTGTCCGGGTCGGGCAAGTCGTCGCTCGTCTTCGGCACCATCGCCGCCGAGTCGCAGCGGCTGATCAACGAGACCTACACGGCCTTCATCCAGTCGTTCATGCCGAGCCTGGGGCGTCCCGACGTCGACGCCCTGCGCAACCTGAGCGCCGCCATCGTGGTCGACCAGGAGCGGATGGGCGTCAACTCGCGTTCCACGGTCGGCACCGCGACCGACGCGCAGACGATGCTGCGCATCATCTTCAGCCGCCTCGGCACCCCGCACGTCGGCACCTCGACCGCCTTCAGCTTCAACAGCGCCGAAGGCATGTGCCCGGCCTGCGAGGGCCTCGGCCGGGTGACCGACGTGGACGTGGCCGGGCTGGTCGACACCGAGCTCTCGCTCAACGAGGGCGCGATCACCGTCCCCGGCTTCGCCGTGGGCTCGTGGTACTGGAAGGTGCTGGCCGAGTCCGGCTTCTTCGACCCCGACGTCAAGCTGAAGGACTTCACCGCCGCCGAGTGGGACGACTTCCTCTACAAGCCCGCCACCAAGATCAAGCAGAGCGGCATCAACACCAGCTACGAGGGGCTGGTGGTCAAGGTGCAGCGGGTCTACCTGTCCAAGGACCGCGAGTCGATGCAGTCCCACGTCAGGGCGTTCGCCGACCGCGCCGTCACCTTCACCACCTGCCGGACGTGCGGGGGCGCCAGGCTCAACCAGGCCGCGCTGTCGTCCCTGATCGACGGGCGGAACATCGCCGACTGCTCGTCCATGCAGATCAGCGACCTCGCCGAGTTCGTCAGGCAGATCGACGACCCGTCGGTGGCGCCGCTGGTCGCCACGCTGCGCGGCACCCTCGAGTCGCTGGTGGAGATCGGCCTGGGCTACCTGAGCCTGGACCGCGAGTCGGGCACCCTGTCGGGCGGCGAGGCCCAGCGGGTCAAGATGGTCCGCCACCTGGGGTCCAGCCTGACGGACGTCACGTACGTCTTCGACGAGCCGACGGTCGGCCTGCACCCGCACGACATCCGCCGGATGAACGACCTGCTGCTCCGCCTGCGCGACAAGGGCAACACGGTCCTGGTCGTCGAGCACAAGCCGGAGACGATCGAGATCGCCGACCACGTGGTGGACCTCGGCCCCGGCGCAGGCACCGCGGGCGGCCAGATCTGCTACACCGGCGACGTGGCCGGGCTGCGCGCCTCGAGCACGCTGACGGGCCGCCACCTGGACCACCGCGCCCGCCTGCGCGAGACGGCCCGCCGGCCGACGGGGCAGCTCTCGATCACCGGGGCGACCGCGAACAACCTCAAGAACGTCAGCGTCGACCTCCCGCTCGGCGTGCTGACCGTGGTCACCGGCGTCGCGGGGTCGGGCAAGAGCTCGCTGATCCACGGCTCGCTCCCCCGCCGCGACGGCGTGGTGGTGGTCGACCAGTCGGCGATCCGCGGGTCGCGCCGCAGCAACCCGGCCACCTACACCGGGCTGCTCGACCCGGTCAGGACGGCCTTCGCCAAGGCCAACGGCGTCAAGCCCGCCCTGTTCAGCGCCAACTCCGAAGGCGCCTGCCCGAACTGCAAGGGCATCGGCCTGGTCTACACCGACCTGGCGATGATGGCCGGGGTGGCGTCGGTGTGCGAGCAGTGCGAGGGCAAGCGGTTCACCCCCGAGGTGCTCACCTACAAGCTGCGCGGCAAGGACATCAGCGAGGTGCTGGCCATGTCGGTGTCGGAGGCGCGCGACTTCTTCACCAGCGGCCCGGCCAGGGCCGTCCTCGACAGGCTCGCCGACGTCGGCCTCGGCTACCTCGGGCTGGGCCAGCCGCTCACCACCCTGTCGGGCGGCGAGCGGCAGCGGCTCAAGCTGGCCATCCACATGGCCGAGAAGGCCGCGATCTACGTCCTGGACGAGCCGACCACCGGCCTGCACCTCGCCGACGTGGACCAGTTGCTCGCCCTGCTCGACCGGCTCGTGGACGACGGCAACACGGTCATCGTCATCGAACACCACCAGGCCGTGATGGCGCACGCCGACTGGATCGTCGACCTCGGCCCCGGAGCCGGCCACGACGGCGGCCAGATCGTCTTCACCGGGCCACCCGCCGACCTCGTCGCCCACGGCGACACGCTCACCGCCCAGCACCTGCGCGACTACGTGCGGACCTGAGGCCACCTGGGCGGTTCAGAAGGCGTCCCGCAGGCCGCCGGGGGCGGTGTCGCGGCGGATGTACCACTCGGTGGCCAGCAGCCGGTCGCGCTGGGCCTGCGGGAGGGCCGCCAGCATCGTCATGGTGGAGCCGCGCTCGATCTCCGACTCGTGGGCCAGGAGCGCGGCCCACTTGCGGTCGGCCCACGGCTTGACGTCCAGCGTGGTGTCGATCTGGTCGTCGGGGACCCCTGGGAGCGTCCCCGTCGCGGCGGTGCCGAACAGCTCCTCCCAGATCTCCGTGACGAGGGAGCGCGGCACGGTCGCCATCGCCAGGGCGCGGGGCCGCCACGGGTCGCCGTCGTAGAGCTGCTCGTAGCCGGCCGCCTCGACGGCGGCCAGCGTCAGGCGGTGCACGTGCAGGTGGTCCGGGTGGCCGTAGCCGCCGTACCCGTCATAGGTGACCACCACGTCGGGACGGAACTCCCTGATGTGCCCGACCAACCGCCCCACCGCCTCGTCGAACGGCGCGTCGAGGAGGCGGGGGGCGCCCGGCGCGGACTCGGTGCCGCGCGCCTCGGCGTAGCCCAGCAGCCGGGGGGCGCCCGCGCCGAGGATGGCCAGCGAGCGCTCCAGCTCCTCGGCCCTGCGCGTGCCCTCCGCCCAGGTGCAGGTGACGACCGCCGTCCTGGCTCCGGCGTCGGCGTAGCGGGCCAGGGCGCCGCCCGTCCAGATCGCCTCATCGTCAGGGTGCGCGTGCACGCACAGCAGGCTCAGATCCGCCATCGTCCCTCCCCGATCCAGGCATGATCAAATGCCGCACATCGTACAGCGCACGCGCGTCCCGCACCGGCCTGCCGCCCCTGCGAGGTCAGGTCGCCGGCGAGAGTGACGCCGTCCAGCGGGGGACCGTCGCAGGCGGCCAGGCAAGATCCGTGGGTGTCGTTCCGCGTCCATGCGCCCAGACGCGTGTGATCATTCAGTTACCGACAGTGAGGGGGTGATGCGCACTCCGTCACGTGGACCCATCTTTTGGAGACATCCATGCCTTCTGCCGCCTTCACGACGATCGTCGCCGCATCGGCGCTGGTCGCCGGAGCCGCGGTCTCGGTCGCCGTTCCCGCCCTGGCCGCCATCGGCGGCGCCCACACCCCTGGGGCACGCGCCGCCGCCTCCGTCAACGCCGACGGAACCGTCGTGCGCTCCACCGGCGTCACCTCCGTCCGCAAGATCGCCACCGGCCAGTACTGCATCGAGCTCGACCCTGACATCAACGCCGCCAAGGCCGTTCCCGTCGCCACCAAGCGCTGGGGCGCCCACTGGGATGCCAGCGTGTTCGTCAGCCCCGACGGCTCAGCGTGCGGCGACCCCGCCCGGAACGTCTTCATCGGAACCGGCCGACCCTCGCACGCCTTCGACACCCCGTTCCACGTCGTCGTCGACTGACCCCCACCCCCTCCCGCCCCAAACCGGGGTCGCCCGCTGCGGTCCAGGCACTCCGCGGCGGGCGCCCCGGCGCGCGGTCATCTCATCGAGCGGCGATGAGCCCCCGCTGGTAGGCGCGGACGAGACGTCGAGGGACCAGCAGGTCCCGCCCGTTCACGGTGATCGGGACGAGGTCGGGCACGGCCGCCTTCCACTGACTGCGGCGGTGCCGCGTGTTGCTGCGCGAGGTCCTGCGCTTGGGCACGGCCACGGCTACCAGCTCGCCTTCGTGACGCCGGGGAGCTCGCCTCGGTGGGCCATCTGCCGGAACCGGATCCGGGACAGCCCGAACCTGCCGAGGTGGCCACGAGGCCGCCCGTCGACGGAGTCGCGGTTGCGCACGCGGGTCGCGCTGGCGTCACGCGGCTGCCGGCCCAGTTCCCGTACGGCGTCCGCCCGCCGTTCCGGCGTGCCGGTGCGGATGATCTCCTTGAGCTCGGCTCGCCGCTCGGCATGGCGGGCCACGACGGCCTTGCGTCGCTCGTTGGCCGCGATCTTGCTCTTCTTGGCCATCAGACGCTCTCCCCTCGGGCGCGGATCTGGGCGATGGCCTTCTCGATGCCGATCTTGTCGACGGTCCTGATCGCCCGGGCACTGAGCGTCAGCCGGACGAAACGGCCCTCGCTCGGCACCCAGTAGCGACGGTTCTGGATGTTGGGGTTCCACCGCCGCCGGGTGCGGCGGTGGGAGTGGGAGACGTTGTTGCCGAAGACCGGCCTGACGCCGGTGAGCTGGCAGTGGGCGGACATCAGTTCCTTCCGTAGCGCTGGTTGAACCGCTCGACGCGGCCGGCGGTGTCGAGGACGCGGCTGCGACCGGTGTAGAAGGGGTGACTCGCGGAGGAGACGTCGACGTCGACCACCGGATAGGTGTTGCCGTCGACCCACAGAACGGTCTTGTCGCTGGTGATCGTGGATCGGGTGAGGAACGCGAAGTCCGCACCCGGGTCCCGGAAGACGACCGGGTGGTAGTCGGGGTGGACGCCCTTCTTCATCGCTCCTCCCGGAACAGCACGTGCCGGCGGACGGTCGGGTCGTACTTGCGCAGCGTGAGCCTGTCGGGGTCGTTGCGCCGGTTCTTCGTGGTCACGTAGGTGTAGCCGGTCCCGGCGGTCGATCGGAGCTTGATCACCGGGCGGAGCTCATTTCTGGCCAAATCGGATCCTTTTCCGTAGCGAAGATGTGCCATGATAACGACAACGGTTTTCATTTCTGCAACTGGAGGGTCCGTGTCCACCCCCGTCGTCCTCGTCGCCGGCCTGCACGCCTCGGCCCGCACGGCAACCGTCGACCGGCTGTTGGAGGAGCACTCCGGATCGGTCGCGATCCACCACGACCTGCGCGCGGTCACGCTGGATCGCGTCCGCCGAGTCGTCCGTGACAGAACGGGCACGCTCGACGTGAGCGAGGTGCGGCTCGCACACGGCTGCGTCACCTGCACCGTCCGCGAGGACCTGCTCCCACAGCTCGTACGGCTGGCGCACACCGCCACGCTGCTGGTCGTCGACCTGTGGGACTCGGTCGAGCCCCGCTCGGTGGCCGAAGCGGTCGACTGCGACGATGCCCGGGACGTCCTGCGGCTGACGTCCGTGCTCACCGCGCTGGACGCCGAGCACATGCCCGTCGACATCACCCGCGGCGACCGCCTGTCCGAAGCCGGCAAGCAGGCGGCGCGCGGCGACCAGCGGTACCTGTCAGAGGTCCTCGCCCGCCAACTGGAGTACGCCACCGGGCTGGTCCTGCACGGCGACGACGAGGAGGACGCCGAGCTCTCCCGGGCGGTGCTCGCCCACCTCGCTCCGGTCACGCCGATTCACCCGGTCACCGCGCTGCCCCGCCTCACCGGCGCCGCGCTGTGCACCGCGGAGCTGGCCGAACGCGTCGACCCCGGCACCGCCCAGCTCCCGTGCGACGCCCAGGACGACGAGATCACCACGGTGGTGTGGCGCCGCGTCCGTCCGCTGCACCCCACCCGCCTGTTCGAGGCCGTGGACGAGCTGGTCACCTCCTCGGTCCGCTCGCGCGGCCGGTTCTGGCTGGCCACCGCGCACGAGCGGCTGCTCGCCTGGGACGCGGTCGCGGGAGTCGTCTCGGTGGAGGACGCCGGCCCCTGGCTGGCCGCACTGCCCGAGGCCGCCTGGGAGACGGTCTCCCCCGCCCGCCGGATGGCCGCCTCCCTGGACTGGCGCCCGATAACCGGCGACCGCGTCCAGCACCTGGTCTTCACCGGCCCCGACCTCGACCGCGAACGCATCCACGACCTGCTCGACTCCTGCCTGCTCACCCGGGAGGAGGAGCGGGCCGGCCCCGACACCTGGGCCCGCTACGACGACCCGTTCGCCCCCATCCTCGACCTGAAGGAGATCGCATGAAGCCCCGCAGGACCCCGCGCAAGAAGGGCAACCCGCTACGCGGCGTCGGCTACATCGGCTACAAGGACACCGACCTGCTGCGCAGGTTCATCTCCGATCGCGGCAAGATCCGCAGCCGCCGTGTCACCGGCGTCTCCGTGCAGCAGCAACGGCAGCTGGCCCGGGCGATCAAGAACGCTCGCGAGATGGCACTACTCCCGGCGGCCCCCACCTCCCCCGAAAGGACCTGACGACATGAACACGGCTTTCGACGTGGTGGTGGGCGGAGGCCCGCGGGGCTGAACGCCGCCCTGGTGTCCGGCCGGCGTAGGGGCGGGAGCGATCTTGGTGCCGCGTTGTCACAGGTCGGTATGCTGACCTGTCTTTCAGACGGACCGGACGTTGCGCAGCGACAGGAGCCAGACCTTGCCACCAGCCGGCACCACCAGCCGAATCCGAGTCCGGATGAGCGCTCGCCCCATCGACGAGCCGCACCGCGTTTCGAGCCAGCTCGAGCTGCTGTTCGACCTCACCTTCGTGGTCGCGGTCGCCAGCGTCACCGCCCAGCTCGCGCACAGCGTCGCCGGCGGTCACGGCCTCACCGGGCTGGTCCCGTTCCTCCAGGTGTTCTTCACGATCTGGTGGGCGTGGATGAACTTCACCTGGTTCGCCTCGTCCTACGACACCGACGACGTGGCCTACCGGCTGCTGACCATGGTGCAGATGGCCGGCGTGCTGGTCCTGGCCGCCGGTGTGCCCGCCGCGGCCGGTCACTCCGACTACGGAATCGTCACCCTGGGCTACGTCATCATGAGGCTCGGGCTCGTCGCCCAATGGCTGCGAGCCGGTCTCGAAGACCCAGCCGGCCGTCGCACCGCGCTGCGCTACGCCGCCGGTATCAGCCTCGTGCAGATGGGCTGGCTGCTTCGCTTCTTCCTCGCGGCGACGGGCGCCCTGCCGTCATCGTTGGAGCTGCCGTCCTTCGCCTGCCTGGTCGTCCTGGAACTCGCGGTGCCATGGTGGGCGGAGCGGGCCAGGGCCACCAACTGGCACCCGCACCACATCGCCGAACGCTACGGCCTGTTCACGATCATTCTGCTCGGTGAGAGCGTCCTCGCCGCCAGCAGAGGAGTCCAAGGAGCACTCGAAACGGGCGAGATCAGCGGTCCCTTCATCGTCATCGCTGTCTCCGGCCTCGTCCTGCTGTTCGCTCTTTGGTGGCTGTACTTCCTCATCCAGGCCGGTGAGGGCCTCAGTGACCGCCGCCATCGGTCCTTCCTGTGGGGGTACGGCCACTACGGCATCTTCGCGGCCCTCGCCGCCCTCGGCGCCGGGCTCGAGGTCGCAGTCGAGCAGAGTGGGCACAAGGTGGCGGCGGCACCACTGGCACTTGGCTACGCCGTCGCCATCCCGGTCGGTACGTATCTCGCCCTCCTGTGGGCGGTACACGCGCTTGTCGTCACAAAGCCCGTCATCCATCCCGCCGCGGTCCTGGGCTGCGTCACCGTCATCTTGCTGCTGCCACTCGCGACGCCCCAGGTCGGCGTGGCCGCTGCGGTCGCGGCGATCACGGCCATCAGCGTCCTGCTGGTCGCCGTCACGATCGCGACCGCAGTCGTCGGGGCCCGCGCAGGAGCGCGCCCTGGCCCGCAGCCCTCCAGCTCTGGCGGATCGTGAAGCAGTCCGCACCACGGGAGTACGCGAACACCAAGGACGGCGCAACCTGGTAAAGGATCATGGGCCATGCGTGGCTTGCGGCGAGTCATGCCCGGTGGACACCGCGGTGAGCTTGGCTGGGTTCATCATCCGCTGTTCCAGCGCGGTCAGGTCGCCGGAGCGGGCGGCGGCGACGAAGGCGGTCAGCAGCCTGCGTTGTTCGGCTCCGGTCACGGACGTGCGGCGTTCGACGAGCACCCGCTTGCGAGCCCGGCTGACGAGCTGGCGTACCGCCGGCTCGTTGAGCCGGACGATTCCTGTCGGTTGCTCGCGGAGCTCGGCCGTAAGTAAACCACACGCCCCGACCGGTTTCGGGCGACCTCCTTCTCTTGTCGCAGGTCAGTGGGTACGTCTAGTGCTGACTTCAAAAGAATTTCACCGCGGTTGTCACAAGCCCGGAGGCTGCCCTGTCTTAGCTGGCGACCGGCGGGCAACAGGTGGCCCCGGCGGAGAAGGAAGGCTTGTCGTGAAGATCGTAGTAATCGGCGGGACCGGGCTGATCGGGTCGAAGCTGGTGGCGAAGCTGGGCGAGCACGGTCACGAGGCGGTGGCGGCGTCGCCGAACACCGGCGTCAACACCCTCACCGGCGAAGGCCTGGCCGAGGTGCTGACAGGCGCCTCAGTGGTGATCGACGTGTCGAACTCCCCGTCCTTCGAACCCGCCGCGGTACTGAGGTTCTTCGAGACCTCCACCCGCAATCTGCTCAGCGCGGAGAAGGCGGCCGGCGTCGGTCACCACGTGGCGCTGTCGGTGGTGGGGACCGAGCGGATGCCCGAGAACGGCTACTTCCGGGCGAAGATCGCGCAGGAGCAGCTGATCGAGAAGTCGGGGCTCCCGTTCTCGCTCGTGCACGCGACGCAGTTCTTCGAGTTCGTGCGCGGCATCGCGGACGAGGCCACGGACGGCGACACGGTGCGGATCGCACCGGTGCTGTTCCAGCCCATCGCAGGTGAGGAGGTAGCGCAGGCGGTCGGCCGGGTCGCGGTGGGGCAGCCGCTGAACGGCCGGGTCGAGGTGGGTGGGCCCGAGCAGTCCCGGATGGACGAGTTCTTCCGCGACGCCCTGGCCGCCTGGGGCGACCCGCGCACGGTGGTCACCGACCCGCAGGCGCGCTACTTCGGCAGCGTGCCGGGCGAGCGGACGCTGGTGCCGGGTGACGGCGCCACCCTCGGCAAGATCCGCTACCGCGACTGGCTCGGCCGGACCGCCGCCGAGTAGCCGCGCATCGCTCACTTCAGATCATGAAAGGTAGTTCCATGCCGGAGAACGATCCAGCCGCCCCCGGCCCCAAGCCGAGATCGACCGTGTGGCAGACGGCGCTCACGGTGCTGCAGGAGGTCGAGCCTCCGTTCATTCCGGCGGGGGCGCACTCGATGACCGTGGTCGTCGAGTATCCGCCCGGTGACCCCGGGGCGCCGCCGCACCGCCATCCCGGCCCCGCTTTCGGCTATGTCCTGGAGGGCGAGATGCTGATGGAGCTGGACGTCCTGGTCGCCGTCGACCCGCTGGCCCACCTCACGCTGCCTCTGCGGCGCGGTGGCAACCCCTGCGACCTGACGCGGGCCCCTCACCTGGAAAACGGCGAAAAACTTCTGCCGCACGTGTCGATCCGCACGCTCCCGGAGCGACGCGTTGATGAATGCGCGTAACGACACGTCGATACCAGGAGAATGACCATGTTGCTCGAGAACAAGAACGCGATCATCTACGGCGCCGGCGGCTCGCTGGGCGGCGGCATCGCGAAGACCTTCGCCACGGAGGGCGCCACGGTCTTCCTCGCCGGACGGACCCGCGACAGCCTCGAACGGGTGGCCAAGGAGATCGCCGAGGCAGGCGGCCAGGCGGAGGTCGCCGTGCTCGACGCCCTCGACGAGCAGGCCGTTGACGAGCACGCCAGGGCCGTGGTCGCCCAGGCGGGCAGCATCGACGTCTCGTTCAACCTCGTGACCAGGGGCGACGTCCAGGGAATCCGGCTGGTCGAGATGGCGGTGGCCGACCTGCTCCGGCCGGTCACGACCGGCCTCACCGCGAACTTCATCACCGCGAGGGCCGCCGCCCGGCAGATGATCCAGCAGGGCTCGGGCGTCATCCTGGCGCTCGACAGCGGGTCCGCCCACGCCAGCCCGATGATGGGCGGCACCGGCCCGGCCGACGGGGCGCTCGACAGCTTCGTCCGCAACCTGGCGATGGAGATCGGCCCGCAGGGGGTGCGGGTGCTGGGCATCTACACGGCCGGGGTGCCGGAGTCGCTCACGCCGGAGAGGCTCGCCGCCGTGAACAGCGAGATGGTCTTGGACGAGGCCGGGCTCCAGGGGCTGATCGCGCAGCTCGACAGCATGCGGATGACCCGCAAGTCACCCACCCTGCCGCAGGTCGCGACCACGGCCGCGTTCCTGGCCTCCGACCACGCCGCCGCCATCACCGGCACCTTCGTCAACGTGACCAGCGGCACCTTCCCTGGCTGACAGCCGCCGTTCCAGCTCCTCGAGGTCGGCGACGAACCAGGTCTCCCTGCCGCGGTCGGCCTCCAGGACCCAGGCGCGGAACGACTCGCTCGCCGCGACGTGCTCCGAGACGTCCCCCACGATGGCCAGGCCGAGCCGGTACACGGCGAACTTCTGCACGATCTCGCCCGCCACCCGGGTGCTCAGCCGCCAGAAGTCGTCGTGCAGCCGCTCGGCGGGGACCGCCACCCAGCGGGCGCGCCGCCCGATGGCCTCGCCGATCAGGTCGAGGGCGTCGCGGTCGGTGCGCAGCCGCTGCCCGACGGGTTCGCAGACGAGGACCTGGTCAAGCATGAGTGTTCTCCTTGAGAGATTCCATGAATGAGGGACTCCATGAGTGGTCGCGGTCGGGCTGCTACTCCCTGACCAGCGCGTCGACGAGGCGGAGGATCTGGGCGGACGTCTCCAGCCCGCCCAGCACGATGATCTTCAGGTTGGCGCGTTCCTCGTCGTAGACCAGTTCCACCCGCACCCCGTGCGGGCCGCGGCCGAGGGAGGCCAGGAGCATGGTGCTCAGCCGGTCCATCTCCTGCCGGGCGATCCCGTCGATGCTCACGATGCTGGACGCCTCGGCATGGGGGGCGTTGACGGGCGCGGGCGTGGGCTGCCCGGTGAACGCCTCCAGATCGCGGGGGGCGATCCGGTACTGCTTGCCGATCTTGACGGCCTTCAACCGGCCGTCGCGCACGTAGTTGCGCACGGTCTTGACGTGGAGCCCGAGGAGGCTCGCCACCTGCTCGACGGTGTACTGTCGCATAACGCCCTCCAAACTACCCTATCCAGGGAGCGATAAGGAGGGTTAGGGAGTCTCGGAGGGAGAGGTCCTGATCGGCCCGTGGCGAAAGCCCTGCCAGCGGGCACGGCTTGCCGCTCATGGACCTCGTCGAGCTACTGCCGACCCTCCACCAGCTGCGCTTCGGCACCGGCAACGCCTACCTGTGGCGCGAGCGCGACGCCCTAACGTTGGTCGACACCGGCGTCTCCGGCTCCGGCGACGACATCAGAGGCGCCATCGAGGCACTCGGCCTCACGCTCGGCGATCTGCGCCAGGTGATCGTGCCCCACGGCCACAACGACCACTGGGGCGCGCTGTCCGAGATCGCCGCCAACGCGACGATCATGGTCCATGGGGCCGACGCCCCCGATTGCGGTCACCCGTAATGTGGGGAATGGGGTCAGCCGAAGAGCTGATCCAGCCAGGCGCGCCAGGCCCGGCCCTGGTCACCGCCACCGGAGAAGAGGTGGTGTGCGGCGACCATCGAGCCGTCGTGCCCCTGCAGGAACCGGTAGAGCGCGTCCGGTGTGCGGACGCCGAGCGCCTGGGCGTTGGCGAAGTACACCACACCCTCGATGGGCGCCAGCCCGGCGGGGGCGAAGCGCACCCGGTCGCCCTCGGACGGCTGCCCAAGCTCGCCGCGGAGCCGGCGCCAGGCGTCCGGCCAGTCCTCGATCTTGGGCGAGAACTCGGTGACGGGGGTCGCGACCCGCCCGGCGAAGTGCGTCAGGTACTCCACCAGCGTGGCGAAGAACATCGCCAGACCGTTGGACATGGCCTCGTACTCGGTCTCCCAGTCGTCGCCCGGCAGGAAGCCGCTGGTCACCATGCGCACCACGGTGCTGCCCCGGCGGCGGCCCTCGACGAGGAACTCGTAGGCGACAAACCGGCCGTCATCGGCCCTGCCGCTGGTGTGCGCGAAGCGCGACCCGGGTTCGGACGCGGTGACCGTGGACTCCGGAAGGGCGAACCCCCCGAAGACCGTGCGGACGACGCCGTCGGCCACCTCGTTGCGGCCCATGAACCACGAGTCGATGCCCGGCCCGGTGGAGATGGCCTCCCACACCTCCTCGGGGGTCGCCTCGACGGTGGCCTCCTGCGGAAGCTCGAACTCGTGGCCCACGCTCAGCGCTCCTTCTTCACCGCCGGGTGCACGGCGACGATCACCCGGTGATCGCGCCCGCCCTCGGCGTCCTCGTCGTGGTACTTGCTGACCAGCCTGGTGACGGCGTCGGCCAGCTCCTCGGCGAACGCCGCACGGTCGGCGACCGAGGCGAAGCGTACCTCGCCGGCGATGGCGAACGTCGCCACCCGCTTGCGGGCCTTGGCCGCCCCCGTGATCAGCGCCCCGACGTCGCGTACGAGCTGGGCGGCGAGCGCGAGCAGCCAGCCCGCCGACAGCCGGTCGGGCGACCGGCCGGGGTCGGGCGCGACGGCGTCGAGCGCGACCGGGGAGATCACGAAGGACGCGGCCGTGGCCTGCATCACCCGCTCGGTGACGTTGCCCTTCTTGCGCTCCTCGACCAGCTCCACCAGGCCGTACTTCTCCAGCGTGCGCAGGTGGTAGTTCACCTTCTGCCTGGCCAGGCCGACCTTGGCGGCCAGCGTGGTGGCCGAGCCCGGCTGCACCAGCTCGGCCAGCAGCCTCGACCGCATCGGGTCGAGCGACGCCTCCGCTGCCGCGGGGTCCTCAATCACCGCCACATCATGCATGCCGCAACGATCTCACCGAAAAAAATACCTGTCAAGAAAGTCTGGCCGCTCGGGTCTCCAGGTAACGCTTTTCCGGCAGGCTCGTGGTGCGGCGTGCCGCCTCACGGTAGCCCGCCGCGGCGGCGTCCAGATCACCGGCCCTCTCCAGCAGGTGCGCGCGCACCGACGCCAGCCGGTGATGCCCGGAGATCCGCTCGTCGGTGGCGAGCTCGTCGAGCAGGTCGAGCCCGGCCTGCGGCCCGTGCACCATGGCCGAGGCCACCGCCTGGTTCAGCCTGACGACCGGATTGTCGTCGAGCCCCGCCAGCACCACGTAGAGCGCCAGGATCTGCGGCCAGTCGGTGTCGGCCGCCGTCGGCGCCTCATCGTGCACGGCCGCGATCGCCGCCTGCAGCTGGTACGGGCCGAGCACGGTGCGCGACAGCGACTCCGTCACCAGCGCGACCCCCTCCGCGATGGCCTGACCGTCCCACAGCCCGCGATCCTGCTCGTCGAGCGGGATCAGCCGCCCCTCCCCGTCGGTGCGCGCCGGGCGGCGTGCCTCCGTGAGCAGCATGAGCGCCAGCAGGCCCGCGACCTCCCCGTCGTCCGGCAGCAGCGGCCGCACCGCCCGGGTCAGCCTGATCGCCTCCTGGGTCAGCTCGGCCCTGTGCAGGTCGGGGCCCGAAGTGGCGGTGTAACCCTCGTTGAAGATCAGATAGAGCACATGCAGCACCACGCGCAGCCGGTCGGCCCGTTCCGGCTCCGGCGGCAGCCGGAACGGCACGCCGGTCGCCTTGATGCGCTGCTTGGCCCGGCTGATGCGCTGCGCCATGGTCGCCTCCGGCACCAGGAAGGCGCTGGCGATCTGCGCCGTCGTCAGCCCGCCGACGGCCCGCAGCGTCAGCGCGAGCTGCGAGGCCTGCGACAGCGACGGGTGGCAGCACAGGAAGAGCAGGGTCAGCGTGTCGTCCTGGTCGGGCAGCCGCTCGTCGCCCGGCGCGGGCGAGACGAACGCGTCGGCGGGCTCCTGGGCCGCGACCGTCTCCTCTCTGCGGCGCCGGGCCTGCTCGCTGCGCACCTGGTCGGTCATCCGCCGCCCGGCGACCGTGATCAGCCAGGCGCGCGGGTTGTCGGGCAGGCCCTGCTTCGGCCACTGCACCGCCGCGTCGAGCAGGGCCTCCTGCACGGCGTCCTCGCAGGCGTCGAACTGGCCGTAGCGGCGCACGAGCACGCCGAGGACCTGCGGCGTCAGCTCGCGCAGCAGCTCCTCGACGGCGGTCACTCCGCGACCTCGTCGATGATCGGCCGCACCTCCATCGCGCACAGCCTCGCGTCGGGCCAGCGTGCGGCGATGTCGGTGGCCCGCTCGAGGCTGTCGCACTCGACGATCAGGTACCCGGCCAGGTACTCCTTGGCCTCCAGGAACGGGCCGTCGGTGACGGCGGGAACGCCGTCGCGCACCCGGACCGTCCTGGAATCGGCGGGCTCGGCCAGCGCCTGGCCGCCGACCAGCTCTCCGGACTCCGACAGCTCCTTCATCAGCGCGTCGACCTCGCTCATCACCTCGTCCACGGTGTCGGCGACGACCTGCTTGGAGGCGGGGTTGCTGTAGATCAGCAACATGTACTTCACGATGGCTCCTCGTCATCCTGTTCGAGTCGGAGCCGGTGGCGGCCTCCCGACGTGCCAAGACTCCCTATTGTCACCCGCCGCTCAGAGCACCGACGCAGCTCAGCGGGGACGGGGCGACGCGGCCGGAGGCTCCAGTCAGCGAGGCGGCGCCATCGCGGAAGCAACCTTTCCGCGATACCCCCTAGAGTGCCGACATGGTCGAAGTGACGTGGTCCCAAGTCAGTGCGAGGCGGCTGGAGCGGCAGGCTCTCGACGTCCCCTCCGAGCAGAGCAGTCCCGCCGGCATCGTGGCGGCCATGTGCGGCGCGCACGCACAGGTGCTGTCGGCGGCCGAGCTGTCGGTCGGGCTCCGCCTCGGCGGCGCCACCAGGACGCACGTGCGCGAGGCGCTGTGGAACGAGCGCACGCTGATCAAGACGCACGGGCCGCGCGGCACCGTGCACCTGCTGCCCACCCGCGACCTGCCGATGTGGGTGGACGTGCTGTCGTCCGTGCAGGCCACGCCCGCGGCCTCCTCCCCGTCCGTCCGGCTGACGCCCGACCAGACGGACGAGGTGGTCGAGGCGATCCGCAAGGTGGTGGACGGAGTGGAGCTGACGATCGACGAGCTGAGCGAGGCCGTCGTCGCCGCCACCGGGCCGTGGGCGGGAGACCTGGTCCTGCCCGCGTTCCAGGGCATGTGGCCGCGCTGGCGGACGGCGCACGCCACGGCGGCGCACCGGGGCGCGTTCGTGTTCGGCAGGAACCGGGGCCGCAAGGTCACCTACACGAGCCCGCCGCCCGGCCTCCCACCGGTGGGAAGCCGGGACGAGCTCGTCCGGCGGTACCTGACGGCGTACGGGCCCGCGACGCCCGAGCAGTTCGCCCAGTGGCTGGGCACGCCCGTCAGGTTCGCCAGGGAGCTCTTCGAGGCGGCCTGCCTGGAGGAGGTGCTGTTCGAGGGTGAGCCCGCCTGGGTGGTGGCGGGCGACACCGCGTTTCCGCAGGAACCCCCGAGGGGCGTGCGGCTACTGCCGTACTTCGACGCCTACGTCGTCGCGGGCCGGCCGCGCGAGCGGCTCTACCCTGGCGCGGCCGCCCGGCGGGCGCTGGCGGGGGGCCAGGCGGGCAACCATCCCGTGCTGCTCGTGGACGGCGTCGTGGCCGGGGTCTGGCACCAGCGCCGCTCGGGCACGAAGATCGAGGTCACCGTCGAGCCGCTGCGCGACCTCACCCCCGCCCAGCTACGCGAGCTGGACGAGCAGGTGGAGCGCGTCGGGGCGATCCTGGAGGGCAGGCCACGGCTCACCATCGGCACCGTCACCGTGGGCGCGCACGCCTAGCCGTTCGCCGGCCGGCCCCGCGTGCCACCCGCTGCGCCGCCCTCACCGGCTGACCCGGTCTCCCGTCACTGGGCGAGCCACCGGGCCACGTCGGCGCGCAGGGCGCTCTTCAGGGCCGGCGGGGCGAACGAGGCGTCGATCGAGGCCGTGGCCAGTTCGGCCAGGACCGTGTCGTCGTAGCCGAACACCTCGCGAACCCGCGCGTACTCGTCCGCGAGCGCCGTCTCGCCGTCGGTGTTGAGGGTGACGGCGAGCCCGGACGCGCGCAGCAGCGGCAGCGGGTGCTCCGCCAGCGACGGGACGAGGCTGAGCAGGACGTTCGAAGTGGGGCAGACCTCCAGCGGCAGGCCGCGCTCCCGCACCTCGGCGACCAGGTCGGGGTCGTCCAGGACGCGGATGCCGTGCCCGAGCCGTTCGGTGTGCCCGACGGTGATGGCCTCGCGGATGCTGTCGGGTCCGGCGGCCTCGCCGGCGTGGTGCACCAGGTGCAGCCCGGTGTCCCTGGCGGTGTCCAGCACCTCGGCGAACGGCGCCAGCGGGTGGCTCTCGTCGCCCGCCAGCCCGATCCCGATCACCTCGTCGTGGCGGGCGGCGAGCTTGAACGTCTCCCACAGCCGTTCGACGGGGCGCCGCCGCGAGTGGTCCAGCAGCACCCGGCACTCGATCCCGTACCGTTCGGCCCCCTCGGCCAGCCCCTCCAGCACCCCTTCGAGCGGCATCTCCATGTCGCCGACCCGCTCGCCGTGCGAGGCGGCGGTGAACATGACCTCCGTGTACCGGGTGCCCTGGGCCGCCTCGTCCTCGCAGAACTCCAGCGCCACCCGCCTGAAGTGCTCGCGGGTGCGCAGCAGCCCGCGCACGAGCGCGCGGTGGTCGGCGAACTCGCGGAAGGTGGCGAACGTCCCCTGCCGCTCCGGTGGCCCACCCAGTTCGCGCTGAGTGCCGGGCCGCACGGTGCTCTCCAGGTGGACGTGCAGGTGCGCCTTGGGCAGAAGCCGAACATCTCTCACGCGTGCACCTTAGAGGCATTCCGGACGGCCGGCATCTCGATTTCGGCCTGTCCGGCGTGGGCCCGGTCAGGCGGAGGCACCGCCGTCGAGGACGAGGTCCTGGCCGACGGCGAAGCCGGCCCCGTCGGAGGCGAGCCAGAGGACGGCGCTGGTGATCTCGTCGAGGCTGCCGACCCGCCCCGCCGGGTTCTGCTCCTTCATCCGGACGGCACGCTCGGCCACGCTCTCGCCGGGATGCAGGGACATCGGCGTGTCGTGCGGGCCGGGGCTGACGGTGTTGACGCGGATGCCGTCGCCGACGCACTCGAGCGCGGCCGTGCGGCTCAGCGCGGTGACCGCCGCCTTGGACGCGGCGTACGCGCCCAGCCCGGGGATGCGCTTGTGCGCGCCGATGTTGGAGCTGACGTTGACGATGACACCGCCGCCCGCCTGGCGCATGGCGGCGATCTGGTGCTTCATGGCCAGGAAGACGCCGGTCGTGTTCACCTCGAACACCCGGGTCCACTCGCTCTCGGGCAGGTCCGCGACCTCGCCGAAGGTGAACGTCCCCGCGTTGTTGACGGCGATGTCCAGGCGGCCGTGCCGGTCGACGATCCGCTGGACGAGGCTCGCCACGTCGGCGGTGTCGGTGACGTCCACGGTGATCGCCTCGGCGCGACCGCCCTCGGCCTCGATCAGCTTGACCGTCTCCTCCAGCGGCCCGTGACCGCGGCCCGCCACGATCACGGTCGCGCCTTCGCGGGCGAAGCCGAGCGCCACGGCGCGCCCGATGCCGGAGCCGCCGCCTGTTACCAGGGTGATCCTGCCGGTGAAGCTCGCCGGCTTGTTGCTCATCATTTCAAGAACGCTCATTCCAGTATTAGACGACAGATCAGCATGAGACGACAGAAAGGGCGGCTCAGACGAGCAGCCTCAGGGCTTGGCGGGTGGCGTCGCGGAGCCTGGCGGGATCGGGGGAGCCCTTGGCCATCAGCCGCAGCCCCTGCAGGAAGACGAGCACGAACCGGGCCAGCTGACGGGGGTCGCCGTCGAGCTCGCCCAGCGCCCGCGCCCTGATCAGCGCCGACGTCAGCGCGCCCTCCAGCTCCGCCCAGTTGTTCTCGACGAACCGCGCCACCGTGTGGTCGCGCGGCAGCAGCTCGCCCGCCGCATTGACGATCATGCATCCGCGCTGGTCGGCGAGCGCCTCCTCGGTGTAGCTCTCGACCAGGGCGCGCACCGCCGGCAGCGCGGGCCCCGGCTGGGAGAGCAGTTCGATGGGCCCGCGCCCGTCGAGGTAGCGCCGCAGGGTGCGCAGGTACAGCTCGTGCTTGCCGCCGAAGGTCGCGTACAGGCTGGCCCGGCCGATGCCCAGATGTGCCACCAGGTCGGCCATGGACGTCGCCTCGTAGCCGCGCTCCCAGAACAGCTCCAGCGCCTTGTCGAGCGCCGCGTCGGGGTCGAACTCCTTGCTCCTTGCCACACCCAGGAGCTTAGAGCAGTCTGGAACGAGCGGTCAAATATCCGGGCGCACAGCTGCCCGGCAGGGATGCCGGGCAGGGCGGGCGGTCAGCTCAGGTAGTCGCGCAGGGTCAGGGCCCTCGACGGGTGGCGGAGCTTGGACATCGTCTTGGCCTCGATCTGGCGGATGCGCTCACGGGTGACCCCGTAGACGCGGCCGATCTCGTCGAGGGTCATCGGCTTGCCGTCGCTCAGGCCGTACCGCATCGTGATGACGCCGGCCTCGCGCTCGGTGAGGTCGTCGAGCAGGGCGCGCAGCTGCTGCTGGAGCAGCGTGAAGGAGACCGCGTCGGCCGGGGACACGGCCTCGGTGTCCTCGATGAGGTCGCCGAACTCGCTGTCGCCCTCCTCCCCCAGCGGGGTGTGCAGGGAGATCGGCTCGCGGCCGTAGCCCTGCACCTCGATGACCTTGTCGACCGGCAGCTCGGTCTCGGCGGCGATCTCCTCCGGCGTCGGCTCGCGCCCGAGGTCGCCCTGCAGGCGGCGCTGCGTGCGCACCACCTTGTTGATCATCTCGACCATGTGGACGGGGATGCGGATCGTGCGGGCCTGGTCGGCCATGGCCCGGGTGATGGCCTGCTTGATCCACCAGGTGGCGTAGGTGGAGAACTTGTAACCGAGCCGGTAGTCGAACTTCTCAATGGTGCGGATCAGCCCCAGGTTGCCTTCCTGGATCAGGTCGAGGAAGAGCATGCCGCGGCCGGTGTAGCGCTTGGCGATCGACACCACCAGCCGCAGGTTGGCCTCCAGCATCCGCTCCTTGGCGCGCACCCCGTCGTCGGCGATCCACTCCAGGTCGGCGCGCAGCTCGCCGGGCAGGTCGTCCTCGGTCTCGAGGCGCGCCTTGGCGAAAAGGCCCGCCTCGATGCGCTTGGCCAGCTCGATCTCCTGCTCGGCGGTGAGCAGCGGCACCCGCCCGATCTCTTTCAGGTACGTCTTCACCGAGTCGGCGCCGAGGGCCACCCCACCGTCGGCGACGCTGTCGTCCAGTTCGAGAACCTCTGCTACGTGCGACAACTGAGCACTCTCCTCACTCGGGTAGGAGCCAACCCGGGAACTCGCGAAAAGTTCGGGCGTCTGAGCATCGGCACCTTGGGCTTGGGGGCACGGGCGTGGCGGGACCGGGTAAGCCGTCTCTGACCAAGCTACCCAACGGTGGGCGGTGCGTAGCCTCCCGCGGCCCCCGATCGGCGGCCCGGTCGGCCGGCTCCGCCATCACCTGCTCGGAGAGCGGATGGAAGGGCCGGATGACCAGTACGCCGTCCCCAAGGTGCCACATGCCACCGACAGTTCTGTCGAACTATTGCGGCAGGTTCTCTTCCGCGATCAGCAGGTCGTCGAGGGCCTCCCGCAGGTCTCCGGCGAGCTCCCACGCGTCGGGCACCATCTTCCTGTCGGTGACCACGCCGATGTCGAGCGAGCCGTCGTAGGAGAAGGCGGTGATGTTCACGCCGCCGCTGACGTCCGTGATCACCGAGACCGGGTAGTGGGTCAGCAGCCGCGCGCCGCACACGTACAGCGGGAACTGCGGGCCCGGCACGTTGGAGACGGCCACGTTGATGGGCGGCGCGGTCTGCCCGACCAGCCCGAACGCCGACCTGGACGCCAGCCCCATGAGGGCGGCGGGCATGGACTCGCTGAACTCGCGCAGCCACCGGGCCGGGGCCAGCGCGAACCTGTCCTTGATCCGCTGCATCGCCTCCCGCACCTGGTGCAGCCGCTCGACGGGGTCGTCCACGTGGACGGCGAGCGGCGCGGTCATGAAGGCCACCTGGTTGCCGGGGCCGTCCTCCCCCACGGCGCGCAGCGAGAACGGCACCCCGGCGACCAGTGGCTGCTGCGGGACACCGCCGTGCGCGGCGAGCCAGCGTCGCAGCGCTCCCGCGCACACGGCCATGACCACGTCGTTGACGGTCACGCCGAAGCCCTTGCGGACCCGCTTGACCTCGTCCAGCGGCAGCGAGACGAACGCGAAACGGCGGTGCGCGGAGATCGGGCCGCTGAACGGCGTGCGCGGAGCGGGCAGCGCCGGCAGGTCGGGCGCCCGCCCCGACCCGGCGACCCTGCGGGCCAGCCCGGCCACGACGCCGCTGCCGGGGACCCAGGACACGACGGGGATCTCGTCCAGGTGCGGCATGGCCCTGGCGGCGAACCGCAGCGCCTGGGCCGGATTGCCCGCCAGCCTGGCCAGGCCGCGGGCCAGCATCTCCGCCCTGCCGGGCGGGGGCGCGTCGTGCTCCGGCTCCTCCGCCGGGGGCGGGGCGGGCGTGGGGCCCATGTCGAGCAGCGCGGCCAGCACGTCGGCGCCCCCGATCCCGTCGACGGCCGCGTGGTGGATCTTGGTGTAGAGGCCCATGCGCCCGCCGGACAGGCCGTGGATCAGGTAGATCTCCCACAACGGGTGCGACCGGTCGAGGCGGCGGGCGTGCAGCCGGGAGACCTGCTCGGCGAGCTGGTGGTCGTCACCGGGCGGCGGCAGGCCGATCTCGCGGACGTGGTAGTCGAGGTCGAGGTCGTCCTCCTGCTCCCAGTACGGGTGGTCGAGGCCGAGCGGCACCGGCGCGAGCTTGCGGCGCAGCGCGGGCACGTACGGGAGCCGCTGTTCCAGCAGGGCCTGCAGGTCGGCGCGGTTGAGATCCCCCTCCAAGATCGCCAGGCCGGCGATGTTGGCGATGTTGGTCGCCGTCTCGAAGTGGAGGAACTGCGCGTCCAGGGCGGTCAGCTGCGGCATTGCTCACACCTCCGCCCCGAACAAACCAGACTCAGCTCACCACTTCAAGTGCCCACCACTTCAAGGGCCCACCACTTCGAGGGTGCGGGCCGGCGCGTCGGGCTCGGCGAAGGCCAGCAGGGCCATGCCCTCCTCCTCCAGTTCGTCCAGCGCGACGGGGGTGAAGGGGGTGAGGAGCAGGGTGGCCTTCTTCGCGGTGCGCTTGATCTGCCACGTTCCGGCCACGAAGCCGTCGACCAGGTAGGTGGCCCGCACGCGCAGGTTCTTGGTGACGACCGCGCCGCGGTGCTCGTCGGCCAGGATCCTGCGGCGGTCGGCGTGGCCGAGGACGAGCGTGTCGAAGTCGGGCAGGAACCTGACGGGGGCGGGCTCGTCGCCGCCCGGCCTGGGGGCGTCCGGCAGGTCGAACAGCTCCCTGCCCGCCTCGTCGGCGACGATCTCGAGGCGGTCGCGCATGCCGTCCAGGACGGGTTTGAGGCCGCTCAGCCCGGACCAGGCCTGCACGTCGGCTGCAGTGGCCGGGCCGAACGCGGCCAGGTACCGCTCGACGAGCCCCTCCAGGCTCGGACGCGGGTCGAGGTCGAGGCCGGGCAGGGCGAAGGCGGAGTCGCGGGGGAAGCTCCAGCGGTCCTCGGTCGGCACCATGACCAGGGGGGTGAGCATGCGGACCGCGTAGCCGAGCGCCCGGTCGTAGGCGTCGGGGAACTCCCGCTGGAGCCGGGGGCGCAGCTCGTTGAACGTGTGCGGCCCCTCCGCCAGCAGCCGGTCGGCGGCGGCCACCACGGCCTCGAAGTCCAGCTCGTCGAAGCGGCGCGCCGCGGCGGCCAGCATCGGCTGCATCAGCGGGCGGAAGGCGGCGAAGTCCGCGGCCGTCACCATGTGCAGGGTGCCCCGGTACAGGGTGGCGCGCACCATCGTGCGCGCGTGCAGCGCCGCGTGCAGGTCGTCGCGCGAGAACCCCTCCAGCCGGGCCCACACGCCCAGGTACGGCGGGCGCGGCTCCTGCGCCTGCAACCCGGCCAGACGGCCGACCACGTCGGCCGGGTCGCCCTTGTGCCGGTGCAGGAGGTGCTGGCGGGCCAGTGTGGCCCGGTTGAGGTCTCGCAGGCTGAGCATCTACACATCATGCACCTCCCCCTCGAATCGTTACGAACTGCCTGGTCGGCGGGCAGGCGCGGTCGTCGCCGAGCTGACGGCCGCGCTGGGCGTCCGTGACTCGGGCAGCGCCGTGCGGGCGGGGCTCGTCCACTACAACGACCGCTCGGACGTGGACCGTCTGCTGGAGGGAGTGGCCCGGCTGGGCTGACCGCGCGCCGCGCGGATCGTAAGATCGTCCGGGTGAGCCTGCCTGCCGTGACGGAGCCGGCCGCGCTGCCGGTCGAACCGGCGCGCGACCCGTACCACGTCTACCTCGACTCGCTGACCAGCCCCGAGTCGCGCCGGACCATGCGCGGCTGCCTCGACAGGCTCGCCCGGCTGCTCACCGGCGACGAGGCGGCCACCGGCGCCGGCCAGCCGTGGCACCTGCTGCGGTACGAGCACACGGTGCGAATCCGGACGATGCTCACCGACCAGGGCTGGTCCGCGGCGTACGTCAACAAGCACCTGGTGGCGCTGCGCCGGGTGCTGAAGGAGTCCTGGCGGCTCGGCCAGACCAGCGCCGAGGACTACGCCCGCGCCTCCGACCTGGCGCCGGTGCGCCAGAGCCGCCTGCCCACCGGGCATCACGTCCCGCCGGAGGTGGTGGGGGCGGCCCTGTCGGCCTGCGACGACTCGCCTGCCGGGGTGCGTGACGCGGCGCTGATCGCCGTCCTGTACTCCACGGGCTGCCGGCGGGCCGAGATCGGCGGCCTGTCGCTGTCCGACTACGACCCGGGGGCCAGGTCGCTGCGGGTGCGCGGCAAGCGCGACAAGGAGCGCCTGGTGTACCTGACCACCGACTCGATCGGGCTGGTGGAGCGGTGGCTGGCGGTCCGCGGCGCCGAGCCGGGCGCGCTGTTCAGCCCGATCAGCAGGGCCGGACGGCTGCGCCGGCGCCACGGCCGCCCCGTCGGGCTGACGGGCCAGGGCATCGCCGACATCCTGGCCCGGCGGCTGGCCGAGGCGGGCGCGTCCCGTCGCACCGCGCACGACTTCCGGCGCACCTTCATCGGCGAGCTGCTGGACGCCGGAGTCGACCTGGCCACCGCGCAGGCCCTGGTCGGGCACTCCTCCCCCGCCACCACGGCCCGCTACGACCGCCGTCCGGAGAAGACCCGCCGCGACGCGGTCGACCGCCTCCGCCTGCCGGCGGCCCGCCCGCTCAGGTGAGCGCGTCCAGCCGCCCCGGACCGCCTGCCTGCGTGCGGGGCTCAGCCGTCTGAGACCGTCTGAGACCGCCTGGCTGCGCGCGGCCTTTCAGTCGGCCGTGGCCGTGGCGGGGCGGCCGAGGCAGGCCGCGAGCCGGTCGATCGCCGGAACGTCGTCGGGCACCGGGGTGGGCGGCGCGAAGGGGCTCCGGTCGGCGGGGATGCCGGCGAGCCGGTCGCGGGTGAACTCCAGCTCGCGCTCGACGATGTCGTCGGGGAAGCGGGGCGCCTGGCCCGTCGCCCGCGCGAGGTCCCAGCCGTGGACCAGCGTCTCGACCATGCGCAGGTGCAGCGCCACGATGCCGGGGGCCGGCCCGATGGGCACCGTGACCTCCCGGTCCAGCACGCCCGGCTGGATGAGCGCGGCCAGCAGCGCGTCGGCGGCGGCGCGGTAGGCGGCGACGGGCTTGTCACCGAGCGCGTCCTCGGCCTGCAGGCGCCGTACGTCCTCGCGGGACAGCTCCTGGCCGCGCAGGATGAAGGCGAACGCGCGGTTGCCGGCGACCAGGTGGTTGACCAGGCGGCGGACGTCCCAGTCGGGGCACGGGGTGGGATCCGCCCACTGCTCGTCCCGGACGGCCGCGACCAGCCGCTCGGTGTCGGCGAGAACCTGGGCGAGCTGCTCTACGGGAGTGGATGTCATCGGATGGACCTCCCAGGACAGCCGGTGGCGTCCGGCTACCGGCGCGGCTTCCGACTCCACGGATCAGGGTAGGCGAAGACGCCGACGATTTCGGGGCAATTGCCGCAGTTGACGCGGACGACCGGCGCGGCTCCTCAAGGGAGCATGGAGAAGGCCCGGTCGGCGGCGCGGACGGCTTCGGGCTCGACCTCCAGCAGCGGGCGGCCGTCCGACAGCGCCTGCCAGTTGCGCCGGGCCAGGACCCGCTGCGCGGCCAGGATCCGCGCCGCCAGCAGGTCGGCCGTGAGGTCGTCGGCCGTCTCGGCGAGCGCGTCGGCGAGGGCGCGCTCGTCCAGCGCCATGTGCTGGAACAGGCGGGCGACCAGGCCTGGCGTGGAGAAGACCATGCGGTGGTAGGCCACCACGTCGGGGTGGTCGTTCAGCCCGGTGACCGGGTCGCGGCGGGCCAGGCCGTCGAGGAAGTGGCGGTGCAGCGCCCGCACGGGGTCCTCGCCGGGGGCCCGCCCTCGCACCACGCGGGCCGCCTCGCCCTGGTGGTCGGCGATGCGGTGCAGGACGAGGTCCTCCTTGGTCGGGAAGTACTTGAACAGCGTCGGCTTGGACACCTGGGCGGCGGCGGCGACCTCGGCGACCGGCACCTCGTCGAAGCCGCGCTCCAGGAAGAGCGCGATGGCCGCCTCGGAGATCGCCTCGTGCACCCGCTGGCGGTGCAGCTGCCGCAGTCCTGTCATGAGGACAGCCTAGCAAATCGTTAACTTGGTTAAGACTTTAATCCAGTTAACCGACAGGCGCGACCGATCTCCGGCGCCTGGAATCGGCCAACGCGACCATCGATCGGAAAGTGTTAACCTGGTTAAAGTCTTAACTGAGTTAACGCTTTCTGGAGGTGCGATGTCCGCGCTCGACGAGGAGAGGCAGTACGTCGAACGGTGCAAGGCGGGGCTGCGCAGGATGCTGGACTCGGCCCGCCACAACGTCATCGTCGGCGAGAGCGTCGCCGGCGACCGCTACAGCGCCGAACGGCTCGGCCGTCACCTCAAGAGCCTGGCCAAGGAGCTGAGCGAGGAGCCGGAAGGGCCGCCGTTCTTCGGCAGGCTCGACTTCGGCCCCGACGCGGCCGACCACCGCGGCCGCGCCTACCACCTCGGCAGGCGGCACATCAGCGGCGAGCACGGCGGCCCGCCCGTCGTGATCGACTGGCGGGCGCCCGTCTCCCGCGCCTTCTACCGCGCAAGCGCCCGCGACCCGCAGGGGGTGGCGGTGCGCCGCCGCTTCGGCTGGCAGGACAACGCGCTCACCGGCTTCGAGGACGAGCGGCTCGGCCAGGGCGAGGAGGGCGAGAGCCGGATCCTGGCCGCGGAGATCGAGCGCCCGCGCGTCGGCCCGATGCGCGACATCGTCGCCACCATCCAGCCCGAGCAGGACGACCTGGTCCGCGCGGAGCTGGAGGAGTCGATCTGCGTCCAGGGCGCGCCCGGCACCGGCAAGACCGCCGTCGGCCTGCACCGGGCCGCCTACCTGCTGTACGCGCACAGGCAGCGGCTGGAACGCGGCGGCGTGCTGGTACTCGGCCCCAACCGGACCTTCCTCGGCTACATCTCCGCCGTCCTGCCCGCCCTCGGCGAGGTGAACGTCGAGCAGACCACCCTCGAACAGCTCCTCGGCGACTCCACCGGCGTGAGCGCGACCGACAGCGAGGCCGCCGCGGCCGTCAAGCACGACGTCCGGATGGCCGAGGTGCTGCGCGGCGCCCTCTACGGCCGGATCCGCGAGCCGGTCGAGCCGGTCACCGTCCCCGACGGCTCCTACCGCTGGCGCGTCCACGAGGACGAGGTGCGCCGCATCGTCGACGACACCCGCCGCGACGCGCCGCCGTACGCGATCGGACGGGAGCGGGTGCGCGCCAGGATCGTCGACGCCGTGCGGCGCCAGGCGGAGGCGCGCGGCGCGACGCCCACCGCCGCCTGGACCCGCAAAGTCGGCAGGGCCGTCACCCCGTTCCTGGACGCCGTCTGGCCGCCGGTCCGCCCCGAGGAGGTCCTGTTCGAGGTGCTGCGCGCGCCCGCCGACGACGGCGTCCTGACCGCCGCGGAACGCGCGGTCATCACCTGGGCCAAGCCGCCGCGCACGCACCGGAGCGCCAGGTGGACGCAGGCGGACCTGGTGCTGCTCGACGAGCTCGCCGGGATGCTGGAACGTCCGCGCGGCTACGGCCACGTCATCGTGGACGAGGCCCAGGACCTGTCGCCGATGCAGTGCCGGGCCGTGGCCAGGCGCAGCGAGCACGGCTCGATCACCGTCCTGGGCGACCTGGCGCAGGGCACCACGCCGTGGGCGGCCAGGTCCTGGCCGGAGCGGCTGGAGCTGCTCGGCAAGCCGAAGGGGCAGGTGATCGCGCTGACGACCGGCTTCCGCGTGCCCGCGGCGGTGGTGGACCTCGCCAACCGGCTGCTGGTCTCGCTGGACGTGGACGTACCCGCCACCCGCTCCTACCGGTCCGACGGCAGGCTGCGCCTCACCCGCGTCGACGGCCTGGAGCGCGGCGTCGTGGACGCGGCACGCGAGGCGCTGGCGTTCGAGGGGTCGATCGGCGTGATCGTCGCGGACGCGGCGGTCGAGCAGCTGACGTCCGCGCTGTGGAACGCCGGCCTCGACGTGGGCGACCGGCTGCGCGTGGTGGGCGCCTCGCTGGCCAAGGGGCTGGAGTTCGACCACGTGGTGGTGGCCGAGCCCGCCGACATCGTGAAGGCCGAGCGGCGCGGACTGAACCGCCTGTACGTGGCGCTCACCCGGGCCGTCTCCCGGCTGGACGTGGTGCACGCCCGCCCGCTGCCTCCCCAGCTCTGCTAACCCGCTCCTGTCGTTCCGCTCGACAGCACGCTCACCTTCGGTGTGTGATGTGACCTAGGTCAACAACGGGCCGCCGCTTCGTGCGTTCCGAGAGGAGCCGAGATCATGTCCTCCCCACAGAATCCGCAGTACGGCGACGACCCGGCGTCCGGCCAGCCGCAATGGTCGCAGCCGCCACCTCCGCCGCCGCCCTACCAGCCGCCGTACCCGCAGCCCCAGCGCCAGGGGGCCCCGGTCCTGTCGATCATCGGGTTCGTCTGCGCGGCGGTGTCGCTGCTGTTCATCCCGATCCTGTTCGGCATCGCCGGGATCGTCCTCGGCATCGTGGGCCACGTCCGCGGCGAGTCGCTGGGCAAGTGGGCCGCGGTCACGTCAGGCATCACCATGGTGCTCGGCATGATCATCGGGTATCTCGTGGTGCGCAGCATGACCGCCTGATCCACCGCTCCCCGGCCTGCCGCTCCGACCCGGGCGGCAGGCCGCGGCGCGGGGGGCGGGGGCGCCGGGGGGGCGCGCGCCCGCCCCCCGCGGGGGGGGGGGGCCGCGGGCCGGGGGGGGCACAAGACAGGGGGGGGGCAAGGGGGGGAGA
>NZ_JBEXUP010000066.1:0-46492 GCF_040614375.1 Nonomuraea sp. NPDC005983 | reverse complement strand
CGGACCAGCTACAAAGCCACCATCAGCATCGACATCCTCACCACAGACCCTTGACCCACAGCCAAGACTCTTAACTACACGGCATTGGATCTAGATCAGATGCTCTCTTGGTCTTCGTGGGCTATGTGCATGAGTTGCCGCCACAACAGCACCACGAACACTGCGGAGCCGGCGAAGGCGAACCAGAACGGTGCCGCGACGCCGAAGCGGGTGGCCAGGACGCCCCCGATCACCGAGCCGACCACCAGGCCGGCGTAGACGCAGATGGTGTTGACGCTGCCCACCCGGCCCTGTAGTTCGCGCGGGACCGCGCGCTGGCGGACGGTGACCGAGGTCGTGCCCCAGATGAACGCGTGCGCGCCGAAGATCAGGAAGATGCTCCCGGCGACCCATGGCGAATGGGTCAGGGCCAGCCCCAGGTGGGTGAACGTTTCGATGACGAGCCCGATCCGCATCAAGGCGCCGAGGCTCACCCTGCGGGTGATGGCTCCGTACAGGCCGGTGCCGATGAGGCCGCCGATCCCGCCGATGGTGGTCATCAGGCCGAAGCCGACGGCGCCGAGGCCGAGCTGCTCCTGGGTGTAGAGGACGAGAACCGACCAGGCCGCGCCGAACGTGAAGTTGAAGATCAGGATCGTGAGCGCCAGCGTGCGGACCGCCGCGTGCCGGACGGTCCAGCTGAACCCGGCGATGAGTTCCCGTACGGTGTCGGGCCTGGGATCTTCGGCCTGCCGGCCGTGCGGCGGCAACGTGATCCGGGAGACCAGCACGATTCCCGCCATCACCAGGAGCAGTTGGCCCGCGAACGGCCAGAGGAAGCCCAGGCCGAACAGCGCCGCGCCGATCGATGGCCCGGCGAGCTGGTTGAGCGTGATGAACCCCACGCCCAGGCGGGCGTTGGCGATGACGAGATCGTCCTTGCTGACCATCATGGGGGTCAGTGTCGCCGTCGCGTTGTCGGCGAACACCTCGGCGATGGACCGAAGCGTGAGCGCCACCAGCGCCGTCACCACGGTCACGCTGCCGGTCATCATGAGCGCGACAAGTGCCGCCAGCACCACGACCCGCACCGTGTTCGCGACGAGTACGATCCTGCGCCGGTCGTGCCGATCTGACAGCACTCCCGCGTACAGGCCGAACAGCAGCGGCGGCGCCCAACCCACCAGAGCTGACAGTGAGATCATCAGCGGATCGCGGGTCAACGTCGCGATCAGCAGCGGGCCTGCGGCCCCCGCGAGCCCGTCACCGAGATTCGTCAGCCAGCTTGAGGCCAGCAGCCATCGGAACCCTCTCCCGAGCCGGTCAGGCAGGACCTTCTCCACCAGTGTGATCACGAGCGCACAACCATAGGGTTTCGATGGGGCCAGCAGCAACGCGTTTTCGCGTCGATATCGACTGCCCCGCCCCCCCTGTGCCGAGGGCGGACGTCAGCATCGACGCACGGGCACGGTCCGCCTCATGATGATCAACGATCACACCTGGATGGCACGCGCCGTTCTCAATGGGCCCGAGCGCCGAGAAGGTCCTGTCGGCGCTCACGGCCGGCATCGCTGTCGCACATCTTCCCCTCGAGGCCGCGGCGATCTACTGCGGACGGTGTTTGCTGAACACGCGCCGGGTGCACGCTGGGGGTACTGCTGCGTCCGGTCCGGGCGTTCATTTTGCCGTTCATTTTCGGCTACGGCTCATCTACCTCGCACACTACGTTTGATGAACGGAAGGCGGCCGTCATGGCGCTCATCGGCCTGATCCGGGGTCAGCACCGATAAGGGCCCTCCACAACTTCCTCGACGCCGTCCGAAGGAAGTTGCCGTGTACAGGTCAATGTGGACCCCTTCTGGCAACTTCATCCGGAAGGGACATTAAGAGCGTCCGCCAGTAGGTCAGCGGATGCGTGGTGTGCGGGGTCGTGTGTCCCATCGGTAATGGGTCCAGGCCCGTCGGATCAGGCAGCGCACAGTGATGATCACGGAGGCCAGAGCGAGGAGAAGTGGACGGTGGCTCTGTGTCTTTCAGTGCAGCGACGCAGTCTCCCGAAGTTGCTCATCCAGGAATTCGTGCGCTCGACCACCCACCTCCCGCTGGTCTGGATCGGAACCTTCGCCCCGCGTAGGACGATGCGTGCGTCGATATTCCTAACGGTCAGGTCGTCGTGGACCACGCGATAGTCGTAGCCCGCATCCAGACTCAGGCGAGGGCGCTTCGGCAGCGGACCGAGGGCTTTCTCCAGGCCGGAGTAGCGCTCGAGGGCAGCCTGCAGCAGGGTGTGGTCACGCACATTCGCCGGCGCCGGTTCGGTGACCAGCGGTATGCCCTGCGTCTCGGTCAACTGCGAGCGTTTCATGCCCTGTTTGGCCCGGTCGACCGGGCTCTTGCCGGCGCACTCGCCACCGGAAGGTGCTTTGATGATGCAGCCGTCAGCGACCAGATGGTCCGGTTCGAGGCCGATCATGCGGTCGTAGGCGGTCAGGACCAGCAGCCGGAGATGCTCCATCACGCCCAAGGCGATCCACTCATCCCTCCGGCGGCGCAGAGTCGTGGCCGAGCAGTGCTCGTCCGCGACGCGCTCGTAGCCACAGCCGAAGACCAGCACCTGGACCAGCCGGTCGAAGACCACCGCGTCCGCGATCCGCGGGTTGTGGCAGCCCAGCGGATGCCTGTCCTCCCGCACGGGCAGCAGAGCGAGGAACCGGTCCCGGACGGGGCCGAGAATGGATGACGGAACGGCAGGCACGGATTCCCAATGATCACGAAGCGTGGACAACTCCATGATCGAGGATCCGCGCCTGCAAGCGCAGCCGCCTCCTACTGACAGGCACTCTGAACGATCATGTTACGAGTTCTCAGCACACATGCCCTGTCATGGTCGTGTCCCAGCGCATGCCGGCGACCATGTGTTCCAGGTAGCCCGCGTCGCTGACGGTCACCAGAATCTCTGCGTAAGGGATCTCAGTGAAGGAGTAGTCCTCCTCCAGCTCCAGCCCATCCCATACGTCCAGCTCCTCCGGATCTTCCAGCGCTGCGGCCTCGCTCAGGTGCGGGGCGTTCCGGTAGGGGCTGATGCCGTAGGAAGTCACGATGTCGGCGGCGCATTGTGAGAACTCCTCGGCGTTTCCGGAAGTAAACACGGAATAACCAGGGCGGCTGCCCCCGCTCAGCTTGTACACGTCTTCCGCTTTGCGCCTGGGTTCGAGGATGGTCTTACCGTCGTCCGCGAGTAGGTACCCATCTTTGGTAACCCTTATCTCCTTGCCGAGGATGAGTTCGTAGAGTTTCCGGAACTCGTCCTTCAGCCGCATGCCTGCTGTGATGGCCTTGCCCTGCTCGTCGGTGAAGGGGTATCGCTCTCCGCCGCGCTCCTCATCGTCTTCGTTGTGCAGAAACCCGTTATCCAGGTGCCACCAGGCGTCCACCAGGAGAGACAGGGGGAAGACGGTCTCTTGTGGCACAAATGGGACGTCAGGGTTGATAACGTGCACCCTCCCACGGAGGGTGCAGCCTTCGACCGAGTCTACGGACACGGTGAAGATACTGGTCATGCTGGGGCGGCCCTTCAGTCGGAAGTGGTGGTCACACTTTGATCACCAGTCAGTCCGGAGAGTAGACGGTCCCACTGACACTCGTTCCCGGGGTCATACGCACCCACGCATCCGATCACCTACTGGCGGACGCTCTAACTACGGAAGAGATGCCTTGGCGTGAAGGCCTACTGAGCGGTTGATCGATAGGTGCCTTGGGGGCGTGAATTGGAGGCGTGGGGCCGGTCCAGGAGTGCGAGCGAGCGCTCTGCGTGGGGCCGCGGGCTCGGTGGGCGGCGGACCGCGGCCCGCGCGTCGGCGCGGCTTGATCGACTCAGCCTCCGTACTGCAAGGTCACTCGTCGCTGGCGGCCGCAGGACTTACGCCTGTCGACGACACGTGAAAACTGACGCCCAGGCGACGCCTGACGCGCTCCCACATAGCTGACCCGCCGAGCCTCCCCAAAGGCCGAGCTGCCCGAACTTCGAAACCGTCACCACCCAGCGTGAACGCCCAAGATTCGAGTGACGGTGATCAAGCGCGCGGCCCGCTTCCGCTGTACTCCGGTGGCACCTCATCCAGGACCGTCCAGTGCTCGACCAACTCATCGTTACGGGTTCGGGGGAGTGTCATCATCGCGGGCCGGCCACGTCATCGACGGTGGCCCCGTCAAAGCTCTTTAAACACTCCGTTCAAAACATTAAGTTGACATCGATACGTGTGCTGCGGCATCGTGAGCCCATGCCCACGAATGCCGATCACCACCCCGATCCCTTCACTCCTCCGCATCCGGAGCAGGCGCGCGCGCAACGCGTGCACGCGTCCCTGTTCCGGATCGCCGAGCGGCACGCGGCCACCGACGAGCAGCGCCGCCGGCAGGCCCATGCGTCGGCCATCGGCCCGCACGAAGCCGTCAGGCTCGTGGCGTTCCTGCTCAGCGGAGCCGCACGGCTCGATGACGGCGAGCCGGAAGTCGATCAGGCCGACATCACCGCGGCGTTGAGCCTGCTCCCGCTGGTGCGCGGGGAACTGGACGCGCTGGAGGTCGGCCTGCTACAGATGGCGCGGGGCCGCGGCATGACCTGGCAGGAGATCGCGTTCGGGCTCGGGCTCGGCACCGCACAAGCCGCCAGGCAACGCCACGAACGCCTCGCCGACCGTGCCGAAGGCCTGGACTAGCACGGGCCTGGAGTGGCACGGGCCTGGAGTGGCACGGGCCTCCAGCCTCGTCGTCCGTGCTCGCCGAGGCCGTGCCCGCCCAGCTGCTCGTCTTCGGTCGCCTTGTGGGCCTGAGCCGTCTCGTCCCAGTGGCCGTACCAGAACGGGGCAGTGGCCTGGAAAGCGTCGCCGGCGGCCCGACCGGCCGTGATCGCTTCCAGCGCCGCGAACGCTGTTGAGAACCATGGCTCGTTCTTGCGTAGCTGGGCGGTCTGCCGCCGGACGTCTTCGGTGATCGTGATGCCGACGGCCATGACGCTCGGGGCGATCAGAGCGGGCTTGCTGACGCGTTCTGAATGGCGGGCCGCATACAGCGTGGCAAGATTCGTACCCCCGGAATGGGCAAGCAGGTCCATCCGGTCGAGTCCAAGGTGCTCGCGCAGTGCTTCCACGTCAGTGACAAGCCGGTCGCAGCGGTACGCGGCGGCGTCCTTCGGCACGGCGGACTGGCCGGTGCCCCGCAGGTCCAGCATGATCAGCTGCAGGGCGCGAACGGTTCGTGGCGCCGCGACGACGTCGACGTCTCCTGCCCCGATGTGAGGGCATCGCATGGCTGGTGTGCCGGTTGATGGGCGCGACGGGCTGGGCCGTGGGTGCCGCTGGCCTCGCCGGGGAGCTCCGCGTCGACGTCAGCAAAGCGATGTCCGTTCGATTTACCGCCGTTGCTACCGAAACCCCTTCGCGACGGCGGGCGTCACCCGCAGCGGGCCGGCGGCGTAGGCGGCGCCGGTGCTGGTGGTCCGCGGTGGTCTACACCGTGATCTCGGTGCTCAACGCGACGGCCATGACGATGAACGAGCGGGCCGAGGAGATCCGGCGCCGGGCTGGTGCTGGTCTGCGCCGTGAGCGGCCTGGCTGGAGGGCTGGCCGCCACGCGCGGGGCACGGCGCGGACCCCTGCTGTCCGGTTAGCCCAGGCTCCGGAAGAACGCCCGGAGGTCGGCGATCATCAGGTCGGGGGTCTCCAGGGCCGCGAAGTGGCCACCTCGCTCGAACTCCGACCAGCGCACCACGTTGTGCGCCTGGTCGGCCAGCGGGCGGACCGAGAAGTCCGTGGGGAACACCGCGACCGCGGTCGGCACCGTCCCGCGCTCCTTCGGCGCCCACATGGTGAAGTCGTTGAACCGCTCGTAGTAGGTGTGCGCCGCCGAGCCCGCGGTGCCGGTGTGTCCACCGTGGCCCTGATCGCGTCGACCGCCTACCGTGGACTGCGATGATCCACCAGCGCTGAATCCGATGACTGCGCAGCGATGATTTCCTGGCCGCGCCCGAGTCTGATTATCGAGATGGAGGCGGACCGAGGACTGAGCCAACTCACATCATCGACACGAATCGGACGAGCAGGAGGCGATATGAGCGGCATCAGGGTGTTGGTGGCGGGGGCGAGCATCGCGGGGCCAGCGCTGGCCCACTGGCTGCGCCAGCGGGGGGCCGAGGTGACCGTGGTGGAGCGCGCCCCCGAGCTGCGCCCCGGTGGGCAGGCGGTGGACGCGCGCGGGGTGGCCAAAGAGGTCATCCGGCGGATGGGGCTGGACGCGGCGGTGCGCGCGGCCCGCACCGATACCGCTGGCGCGAACATCGTGGACGCGGACGGGAACGTGCTGGAGACCCACCGCGCGGACGACCACGGCGGCGACGGGTTCATCGCGGATATCGAGATCCTGCGCGGGGACCTGTCCCGAGTGCTCTACGACGACACCCGGGACGGTGTCGAGTACGTCTTCGGTGACCGGATCGCCGAGCTCAGCCAGGACGCGGACGGGGTTGACGTGGTCTTCGCTGGCGGCGACCGGCGGCGCTTTGACCTGGTGATCGGGGCCGACGGGCTGCACTCGCAGTTGCGAGCGATGGTCTTCGGGCCGCGCGAGCACTTCATCCGCCATCTCGGGCTCGTGCTGGCCTTCTACAGCGTGCCCAACGAGTTCGGAGTGGACCGCTGGATGATCGACTATCAGGAGGCCGGACGGTCCGCCGGCCTGCGGCCCATCCCGGACGCCACCCGGGCGATGGCCATGTTCTCCTTCCCCGCGGCCGACTTCGACGTCGATTACCGCGACGTCGCGGCGCAGAAGCGCCTGCTGTGCGAGCGGATGGACGGTTTCGGCTGGTTGACCCAGCGCATCCTCGCACACGTGGACGACACCCCGGACTTCTATCTGGACCAGGTCGCTCAGGTGGTGATGGACCGCTGGTCGAGCGGACGGGTGGGGCTGCTCGGGGACGCGGCGTTCAGCGCGTCGCCGATGTCCGGGGCGGGCACCGGGCTGGCCCTGGTCGGCGCCTACCTGCTGGCCGGAGAGCTGGCCGCCGCCGGGTGGGACCCGGAGGCCGGGTTCGCCGGCTACGAGGCTCGGATGCGCTCGTTCGTGGAGGCCAACCAGGAGATCGGCCGGTTGCACGTACACAGCCTCGAGGTCCCGGGGCCGGACGCCGAGCCGAGCCCCGATTTCGCCAGCGAATGGTTCACCGAACTGGTAGAGCGTGCGATCAACGGCGTCGAGCTGCCCGACTACGCAGGGATGCCGGACTCCGGGGCGTCGGCCGGACTACCGATGACCTCGTCGGCCAAGCCGTAGGCCACCGCCTCGGCCGCGGTGAACCAGCGGTTCCGACCGAGTCGGTGGCGACCTGCTCCACCGGCTCGGCCGGTCCTCGGCGGCGAGTTCGGCAATGCGCCGCCGAGCACCTCGAACGCCTCCACATACGCGGCAAGATCCGCGAATACCTCCCGCTGTGAGCACCGCCGTCCGAGGCCGTTGGACGGCCCGAATCGCCAAACGCTAGTTTTCGGCCCGCTGCTCCTCACGCCCCGGCTCACAGCGCCACAGGCAGCGAGAAAAGTCATGATCATCGCTACCGCTAATTTCTGCACTCATCCTCCTCGGAGGCCCATCCGCGACGGGACATGCTGACCGTCCAGGGGTCGATCGCCTCGGCCGCAACCTGCTGGAGGGTTAGATCGTCCTCAACGGCCTGTTCCAGCGCGGCGTCGCAGTCAAGGTGCTGGAGGCATCGCGGCGGGCGGGCACACCGGGCGCTCGCTGATCCTTGACTTGGCCCTGGCCCTGTCGGAGGACCGGCGCCGCGACATCGCCCGCAAGACCAAGGACGGCCTGGAGACGGCATCCGCACCATCGCCGCCGGCGTCAAGGTCTCGGTCGGCGTCATCCACAAGATCCTGGGCGAAGCCCAGCGGGAGGACCGGGACGGCTAGCTGTATGAGGCCAGGACGTGGACGACGCGACGTCGGTTACGCCTGTGCGTAGTCGCCAGGCCGGCGGTTGGCCTCCTGCTGCACCGTGCGGTCGGTGGTCGGTTCGCCGCGAGTGAGGGTGACATCTTCTGCGGCAGGCTGATGCTGCGGAATGGCGCCGTTCCGGATGGCCTTGTGCAGGCCCTCGGCGGCTCCTGCCATCTCAGGGACGAACCGCAGGGGATCGGGCATCCGCGACCGCAGATCCTCCTCTTGCTTGGTCGTCCCTGTGATGCCGGCCATGAGGGAACCTCCTCACTCGATGTGCGAACAGATCCAGGCACTATGGCTCGCAAGTTATCTTGTCTATGATTAATATCGCTATAGTGCTATGCAGCTGGAGGCGTGATGGAGTTGAACTCGCTCAGGCAGTTCCTGGTGGTGGCGCGGCTGGAACACCTCAGTGGTGCGGCCGAGGAGCTTCGCGTCGCCCAGCCGTCGTTGAGCCGTACCATCGCCCGCCTGGAGAGCGAGCTGGGCACGCCGCTGTTCGACCGGAGCGGCCGGCTCCGGCTGAACGACACGGGCAGGCTCTTCCGCGATCACGTCGAGCGCGCACTGGGCGAGCTCGATGCGGGGCGGCGAGCCGTCGACGAGGCCGCCAGCGAGGGGGTGGGCAGCGTGCGGCTGGCGTCGGAGACCTTCCTCACGCTCACCGGGCCGTTGGCGGCCTACAAGCGCGCCCACCCCACCGTCGAGGTCGAGCTCCGCTGGGCGCCGGCCGAGGACATGGCCCGCCACCTGCGCTCTCAAGACGTCGATCTGTGTGTCGCCTCGCAGCCGATCCCCGCAGAGGGCCTGGAGTCGGTGGAGTTGCTCGACGAGGCGGTGGGGTTGGCCGTGCCGCTCGACCATCCGCTGGCGGGCCGTGCCTCCGTGAGCGTCGAGGAGCTCGTCGATCAGGCCTTCGTCAGCGCCGGCAGAGGGCACTGGCAGCGGCGGCTCCTGGACCGCCTCTTCGCCGCACGAGACCTGACCCCGAAGATCGTCTGTGAGGTCGATGAGCTCAGCGCCATCGCGGCCCTGATCAGCGCGGGGCTCGGCGTCGGTCTCGTCCCCGCCTTCGCCCGGAGTAGCTCCACGCAGGTCCCCGCCGCTTGGGTCCCCGTCGACAGCCCTGACTGCCGACGCGCGGTCACCCTGTACTGGGGCGCTGACAGCCACCTGTCCACCGCCGCCCGCCTGATGCGCACCACGATCGCCAACTGGAACTGGATCACCGGCGAACCACAGGAGAAGCGCTGAGGACGGCACTTCATGATCGTCGGTTGTCGGGTGTCCTGCCGGCGGCGTCGACGATGTAAGGCATGATCCGCTCGCCGCTTCGATCGGTCGATGCGCGGTGGTGACCAGAGCGCCGTCGGTAGCCGCTCGCGGGCTCGCAGCCGAGAGATCGACCTCCAGTCCCAGCCTGTCATGCAGTCAGGTGCACGACGACGGCGAGTTCGTCATTGCCCACCGTCGGCTCCCAGCCCTCAACGAGCTCGGGGTCGGTCGGGATGAGGGTGGAGACTCCAGTGGCCAGCGTCATGCGGGTGGTGCAGCCGCGGGCGTGCACATGATCGGCACACCTGCCGTGTCCCGCCTCAAGCATTGGCCGACCGGGGCGCGCGGGGTGCTCACGCTGCCCTGGCCCGGGTGTGGCCCCTTGGCCTGCCGTACGAAATGGTCTCATGATGTGCGGCTCGGCGCGTTCGGCAGGAGGTCCGACAGGGGTGTGTCGATGTCGGCGAGTTGTTGCGGGTCGGCGGGGTGTGCGGTGGCGATGAGGGTGCGCAGGGAGTCGGTGGCGTCCCGGTTGTCGATGGTCAGGGCGGCTACGGGGATGCTGTGGTCGAGCCAGAAGGCGGTGAATCCGGGCGTGGTGTGCTCCCCGCGGGTGATGATGCGATCCCAGGTGGTGGGGAGTCCGAGGTATTCGAGGGTGGAGCCGTACTGGGTGTTGTCCCAGTGTTCGATCCGTACTGGGTTCAGGTAGCGCGGGTGCTGGTGGCGGGCGACGTCGCGGGCGGGCCACGGCGGCCGGGTGTGAGGTGTGCAGGTGCTCGTCGGTGACGATGCCGCCGTCGACGCGTAGTCCGGCCGCCTGGGCGAGTTCGGTGTTGGGGGTGGCGCCGACGGCGACGATGACGAGGTCGGCAGGGATCGTCCGGCCGGTGATGGTCTGGACGGCTTCGACCGAGCGTGTGCCGAGGATGGCTTCGACTCCGTCGCCGAGGAGCAGGTTCACGCCGTGGTCGTGGTGGCGGTGGGCGATGAGGCCGCCGATCTGGTCGCCCAGTACGTGGTAGAGCGGTGTGGGCAGGGGGTCGATGACGGTGGTGTGGTTGCCGAGGGTACGGCTGGCGGCCGCGAGTTCGGAGCCGAGCCAGCCGGCGCCGATGATGACGATGCCGGGATCGGCACCCATGGGTCATACTCCTAAGCTCGACGATGCGCTGGACCAGAGTGGCGGGGTCCCGATCCCGCTCGGTCGAACCACGGAATCGGGACACCACACGATCGGTGGATGGAGGCCTCGCGGGCTGCCCGTCCGGGTCGGGTCACTTCTGGAGAACGGCCTGGATCTCGAGGCTGATCGACACCTTGTCGCCGACCACGACGCCGCCGGCCTCCATCGGGGTAGTGATGTCGATGCCGAAGTCGCCCCGGTTGATCTCCGTGGTCGCGGAGAAGCCGGCCCGCTGTCCACCCCACTGGTCCGGGCCGAACCCGCTCACCTCGACGGCCAGCGGCACCTGCCGTGTGACGCCGTGCAACGTCAGCTCACCGTCGATGGCCCAACCATCGCCGGTCTGGCGGATGCCGGTCGAGCGGTAGCTCATCTTCGGGTACTTGTCGATCTCGAGGTAGTCGGCGCTGCGAAGGTGGTTGTCACGCATTTCGTTGCCGGTGTCGATGGACGCGAGGTCGATCGTCGCGGTCACCGACGAGCCCAGCACGTCCTCGCTCGTGACGATCGTGACGTCGTAGCCGCTGAACCGGCCACGCGCCTTGCTGATCATGAGGTGACGGACACAGAAGGCGATCTCGGAGTGCACCGGGTCGGCTTTCCAGGTGCCGACCAGATAGCCCGGGATCTCGACGGCCGCGGGGGCGGATTTCATGGCTTCCTCCATGGATGTGGCGCCGCGGCGCGGGGGAGTGGGTGGCGGGATCAGGGCTCGAGGTCGACAACTCCTTTGCCGCTGGCGATGTCGAGCGGCACCGAGACCTGGTCGTGCACGATCAACCACGTGCCGTCGATCTTCTGGAGGCAGTACGTGACTCTGACCCACATACCGCTCGTCGCCGTCCCGTTCTTCAGCGTGCCGCTGAGACGAGCGAAGGCGTGCCCGAACGCCACGTCATCGCCCACGGTGAGCGTCAGGTCGCTAACCTCATAAGTCACACGCTCGAAGAACGTGAACACGGGCGCCCAGTTCTTGAGCTTCGCCTCGATCCCCACATGCTGGAGCGGCTGCTCGACGTCGAAGGACACGATGTCCGTTGCGTAAAGCCGCTTCAGCCCCTCGAGATCCTTGCCTTGGAGCCCTTCGACGATCTTGTCGACCAGTTGGCGGATCTTGGCTTCGTCAACCTCGCGTTGCGTAGGCATCGCTACCCCAACCTTTCCCTTTGCGGTGGAATCTTGGCTTCTCACACCCTCGACGCTATGGCTTAAGCGTTATCTCGTCCAAGATGAATATTGCTATGATGTTATGTCCTGGCCGGCATGATGGAGCTGAACGCAGGGCCGGGTCGAGCGGATGGTCGGCGCGGCCGTGGCGGCGTTCGAGCGGGACTTCACCGCCCGTACCGCCGGGCGGCTCGGGCCGGAGGCCGGCTTGCGGCTGGGCGAGCTGATCGCGGTGGCCGAGCCGGACCCGGAGCACGTGGAGGTCCCGGCGGGACGTGGGGTCCTGCAGGAGTTGACGGAGGACCCCGGGCCGCTGCAGTTGGACACGCTGCTGGCCGAGATCGTGAAGCTGGAGCGGGTGCGCGCGATCGGGTTGCCGGACGGGCTCTTCGAGGGCGTCAGCGAGAAGGTCGTGGAGGGGGGCGGGCCCGCGCGACGCGGGTGTACCCCTCCGACTTCGCCGCGGCGCCCGAGCCGGTCCGGCTGGCGCTGTTGGCGGCGTTGTGCTGGGTGCGCAAGACCGAGCTGACCGACGGCCTGGTGGCGCTGCTGATCCAGCTGGTGCACAAGATCAGCGTGCGGGCCGAGCGGAAGGTCGAAGGCGAGATCAGCGCCGAGTTCCGCCGCGTGCACGGCAAGAACGGCATCCTGGTCCGGCTCGCCCAGGCCGCCCTGGACCTGCCCGAACATGTGGTGCGGGAGGCGATCTACCCGGTGGTGGGGGCGCGGACGCCGCCCGCCTGGAAAGCAGGCAGCGGGGGAGCGAACCCGAGCGGTTCCCATGTTCACTGTTGTCCGATCGACGGGTTAGGCACCCGGCTCTACCCCCGCGGCCCGTAGTCCTTCGCCGTGGCCTCCCAGCCCAGACTGTCAATACCCGACCGGGAGTTCCCCGCCCGTGATGAGGGGCGGGTGCGCACCGCTGACCAGCCCATATCCACCGGGTTGGAGCTGGCAAGAACCCCGAGTCGGCGTGGGCCGCTTCGATCCCGAGCGGAGGGCCGGTTTGCCGGGCTTCGGTACGGCTGTGGCTCACTCCTGCGCCCGAGGCGGCTCCCTCTCGCGAGGGAGCTCCAGGACCGCTCTCACCGGCGATCCCCTCGGGGCCCGCGATCTCCAGGATTGGTTCCAGCAGACAGAACCGATCTGGAGGATGACCATGAGGATTCGCCGCACCGCGCTCGCCGGACTCGCCCTCGCCGCGATCACCGCAGGGACGGCCGCCCCGGCGATGGCCCAGACGGCCCGGACGGCCCCGGCCGCCCACGCCACCGCGCGGCAGGCCCTGCCGCCGGTGAACCCGGACGCGCTGCGCCGGGCGATCGCCGGGCTTCCCGACGCCGAGGGGACTGCCGCCCAGGTCCGGGTGGGCGGCTCCGGGGGGAGCTGGCAGGGCGTGTCCGGGGTGCGGGACCTGCACACCAGGCGGCCGGTGCCCGCCAACGCCCGCTTCCGGGCGGGAAGCGTGACGAAGGTCTTCACCGCGGCCGTGGTGCTTCAGCTCGTCGCCGAAGGCAGGCTGGACCTCGACCAGACCGTCCAGCACTACCTGCCCGGCCTGCTCCCCGAGAATTACCGGCCGGTCACGGTCGGCCAGCTGCTCAACCACACCAGCGGCCTGCCCCCGGCGGACCAGAGCAAGGGACTGCCGGCCGAGGAGACGGCCGACGGGTTCACCTGGCTCTACAAGCGCCGCTTCGAGCACTGGACACCGGAGCGGATCGTGGCGCTGGCCGTACAGGACAAGATGGAGTTCGAGCCGGGCACCGCGCAGCACTATCTCAACATCAACTACACCGTCGCGGGGATGCTGATCGAGAAGATCACCGGGTCGAGCTACGAGCGGCAGGTGCGCGAGCGGATCCTGCGCCCCCTGGGACTGCGCGACACCTCTCTGCCCACCGACGACCCGTTCCTCCACGGCCCGCACACGAACGGCTACCAGGTGCTGGACGGCAAGACGATCGACGTGACCGTCTGGGGGCACTCGATCGAGTGGGCGGCTGGCAACCTCGTGTCCACGACCGCCGACCTCGAACGCTTCACCAGGGCGCTCTTCCGGGGCGACGTCGTCCCGGCGGCCCAGTTGGAGCAGATGTTCACCGTTCCGCCCAAGGAGGTCAGGATGTACGGCGACGCGAAGAAGGAGGCGAACTACAGCATGGGGCTGACCCGGCTGGATCTGCCCGGCGGGATCGTCCTGTGGGGTAAGACCGGCGGCCGGTACGGCTATCTCACGGGCATCGGCGGGCTGCGCAACCCGGCGGGCGCTGGCGAGTCGCCCCGCACGCTCGTCTACTCCTACAACTCGGTGGACGCCAAGTCCGAGAGCGTGAAGCCGAGGATGATGAACATCATCATGACGGCGTTCTCCTGACGGGCTAGGAGGGAAGGGTGAAGCCTTCGGGCGGGGAGCCTTCGACGAAGAGCAGCCCGACCCGGGCCTTGCCGTCTCGGATCTCCCTGGCCCGCCGGTACTCAGGGGAGTCGTACCACTGCCGGACGCGGTCCATGTCGGGGAACTCGATGATCAGGAGCCGGGAGGAGTCCCAGGCGCCCTCGGCCGGTTCGGGCACAGGGCCCGCGACGAGGTAACGGCCGCCGTGGTCGAGGATCGACCGCTGGGCCACGGGAGCGTAGGCCCAGCCGGCCTCCTCGTCGAGCACATCGACGTTGGCGATGACGTACGCAGGCATGGAAACTCCGTTTCATTTGGACACGGCGTGTACCTTTGACTCGGTGGAGAGTAGCGCATCCCTGTAACCTGCTCAAGGTGGGCATCGATGAGGGCGAACGCGCCGACGGCATGATGAGCCGCCGGGAGCGGCTGCGGGTGGAGACGAGCCGGGAGATCAAGGCCATCGCGCTGCGGCAGATGGCCGAAGGCGGGCCGGGAGCGATCTCGCTGCGGGGCATCGCCCGCGAGATGGGGATGACCGCGCGCGCGATCTACAGCTACTTTCCCACCCGGGACGACCTGATCACGGCACTGATCAGCGAGATCGCCGCCTCGCTCGCGGATACGTTGGAGTCCGCCAGCAACGCGGTGCCCAACACCGACCCCGGTGGCAGGTTGATGGCCTGGGGCCAGGCGCTGAGGGAGTGGGCACTGGCCCATCCGGAGAGCTTCCGGCTCTTTTACGGACATCCCGTCCCGGGCTACCAGCCGCCCGAGGACGGGCCGGTCGACCAGACGGCCCGCCGCGTGTGCCGCGAACTCACCCGCCTGGTGGCGACCACATGGCCGCATGCCCGGCACCACCAACCCGAAGACACCTCCTGGTCCGACCTCCATCCGGACTACGTGGCGAAGATCCGAGAGGAGCTCCCCGACGTGCCGCCCGCCGCGGCGGCGCTCGCGCTACGCGTCTGGGGCCGGATGCACGGCCTGGTCGCCCTGGAGATCGACGGCCACATCCACCCCGTAGCAGGCAACCCGGCCGCCCTGCACCGCGCCGAGATGCTCGACCTGGTCAGGTCGCTGGGCCTGAGCTGAGCCGCATCTGACCACGCCACAATGAGTGACGGTCGCTACGCATGGCTACTTTGGCCCTGGGGCCACGTTCGGGTACCACCGGAATACAGCAGAAACGGGCCGCCGCGTGGCATCGGCCCTGGCCCGGGGCGGCCGGATGGCAGGAGCGTGCGGCCTTCATCGAACGAGGGTCGCCTTCCGCTCTGTCCGGTCAGCGCAGGGACGTGGCCTCTTTCCGCCGTATCCCGGTGGCACCCCACGTTCGGGAGAACACCGCCATTCATGTGAGCACACCGGTCGCCTTCGTTACACAGAGCTGCTTTGGGGCCGGTGACACGGACCCGAGTCCCGGACCTTCAACCACAGCGGCCCCGACCCCTGCTGAACGACACGGGCAAGCTCTTCTGCGTCGAACGCTCCTTGGGTGAGCTCTATGTGGGGCGGCGAGCTGGATGTGGGCCATCAGCGAGGAATTATGCCTTGCGGGTTATCCGGTCATGGCAAAACCGGTCTTGGAAGGCATAAGCGCCTGTCGTCTACGGTCACAACGGGCCCCACACCACACCACCGCATCAGGAAGGTCGCACCATGAGCGCTGCGGATCTGGCCCGACTCCAGTTCGCGGCCACCACCGGCATCCACTGGCTGTTCGTGATCCTCACGATGGGCCTCGTCCCCATCGTGGCGATCATGCACACCAGGGCCGCGTTCACCCGAGATCCCGCCAAAGCGGCCGTACGGGAGCGCATGACGCGCTTCTGGGGTCAGCTCTACCTCATCAACTACGCCGTCGGCATCGCCACCGGCATCGTCATGGAGTTCCAGTTCGGGCTCAGTTGGAGCGGGCTGAGCAAGTTCGCCGGCAACGTGTTCGGCGCCCCGCTAGCCCTGGAAACCCTCATCGCCTTCTTCGCCGAATCCACCTTCCTCGGCATGTGGACCTTCGGATGGGGGCGGCTGCGCCGCGGCGTGCACGTCACGCTGATCTGGCTGGTGGCCCTGACCGCCTACGCCTCCGGCTACTGGATCCTCGTCGCCAACGGCTTCATGCAACACCCGGTCGGCCACCAAGTACGCGACGGAGCCGCCTACCTCACCGACTTCGCCGCGCTGCTGACCAACCCGAGCGCGCTGATCGCGCTGGCCCACGTCACCCTGGCCGCGCTGACGACCGGCGGGGTGTTCGTCGCCGGCGTCAGCGCCTACCACTTCGCCCGCGGCACCAAGGAGACCGACCTGTTTCGCGGCTCGCTCCGCACGGGGGTGTGGGTGGCCATGCTGGCCTCCTTCTTCGTCATCATCGTCGGCGACATGCAGTTCCCCCTGCTGCGCCGTACCCAGCCGATGAAGATCGCCGCCATGGACGACAGCGGCGTCGCCCACGTGCAGGCCCAACTCGTCCAGCAGTACGGGCCGGGCGACTACACGCTGCCGGGCGAATGGCTCCGGGTCTCGATGGACGCCATGACGATCATCGGCAACACCATCTCCACCATCACCCTGATCGCCGTCATCCTGCTGTGGAAGGACTGGCTGGTGCGCTGGCGCCCCCTGGCCTGGCTGATGACCGCGATGATCCCCTTCCCGTTCATCGCCTCGGTGGGCGGCTGGGTCTTCCGCGAGGTGGGCCGCCAGCCGTGGCTGGTCTACGGCGAGCTGAAGGTCGCCGACGCCCTGTCCCATGTCAGTACGGCTGCGCTGGCCATCTCATGCGCGACCTTCATCGCCATCTTCGTGGCGTTGGCGGTGACGAATTGGACGCTCATCACCCGCCTGGCCAGACGCGGCCCGGACGCCACCCAGCTCGGCGCCCCCGAGCCTGCGCCCGAAGACAAGCAAACGGTTCCGGCTTTCTGAGAGCGAGACGACCATGCAGACGTTCTGGCTGGCCCTGCTCGGGCTGCTGCTGTCCGGGTACTTCGTGCTGGGCGGCTACGACCTCGGCGTGCAGTTGCTGCACCCGTTCATGAAAGACCGCGATGCGGCCCTGGGTGCGATGGCGCCGTTCTTCCTGGGCAACGAGGTGTGGTTGGTGGCCTTCACCGGCGTACTGTTCGGCGCCTTCCCGCACCTGGAGGGCGGCCTACTGTCAGGGCTGTACCCGCTGGTGGTGGCGATCTTGGCCGGGCTGGTGGTGGGCAGCACCGCGGTCCAGCTGCGCCGCCGTACCCGCCGTGGCCGCCGCTGGTGGCAGGCGCTCATCGTGGCAGGCGGCGCGTTGCCGGCCGTGTGCTGGGGGCTGATGGTGGGGCTGCTGCTGCACGGGGTGCCACGCCGTGCCGACGGCAGCTTCCACATCGGGGCCGGCCAGGTGCTCACGCCGTTCGTGCTGGCCTGCGGGGTGATCCTCGCGCTGCTGTTCGCCGCGCACGGGGCGGCCTTCCTGGCGCTGCGCTCGGCCCCTGACCTGGCCGCCAGGGCCCGCCGGGCGGGCACCACCCTGGTGGGCACGGCAGGCGCCGCCGCCGTCCTGGCGCTGGTGTTGACGCTGCTGGGCATGGGCGCTTCGATGACCAACCCGCTCACCTCGGCGCTCCTGACCGGGCTGCTGGTGACGGCGTTGATGGCCGCCTGGTGGTCGCTGTCGCGCGGGCACCGCATCCGCGCCTTCGCCGCCACCTGCTGTGCAACGGTCGCGCCGGTGCTGCTGGTGGGGGCAGGGCAGTACCCGTACGTGCTGGCCACCGAAGCCGGCGCAGGCCTGAGCGTCGCCGAGGCCGCGGCCGACGGCGCCACGCTGCAGATCCTGACCGCGTTCGGAGTGGTGCTGATCCCGGTGATCCTCGCCTACCAGGCGTGGAGCTGGTGGGCCTTCCGCGCACGCACCGCCAGCAGCTACTTCTGAGCGTCGGCGGCGGAATCGAACATCCTGCTACACCCCATCGTGGAGGCCGGCAATCTGCCTCGCCTGCTCGCCGTCGTCTGGGGAGGCCTGTCACCCTTGCCCACCTCACCATCATCGGTGAGATCCACGCTGAGGTCGGCCACCGTCAAAGTCACTGTCTGAAAGATCCTGTTCTCGCCCTGCTTCGTTTCACTCCGCCAAACAGCTCAGCGCTTGCATAGCCTCGCGCTCTATACGTGAAAGATCACAGAGGACGGTGCCTGCGTGTACGAGGTACTGCGCATCGTCTGATTCACCGGCTTTTGTGATCAGTGCTGCGGCCTCCGTCCATAGGGTGGCTGCCTCGGCGTACAACCTGTGACCGGTGCGCAGGTGGCTGCTGTCGACCAGTTGGGTGCATTCGGCGAGGAAGTCGCGGTAGAGGTTACGAAACAGGGCGCCGCCGGTGCCGGCCTTCTCCATCAAGAGGGCGGCCTGCGGCAGGTCCCGTTGCGGGTTGTCAGTGCGCTGGAACCATGTGCGTAGCAACTTGCCGGCCTTCTCGATGCCTCGGTGGCCGAGGTTGGCGATGGGCGGGTTGAGGAAGGCGTCGGCGCAGGCGGTGATGGCGGGAATGACCTGGCCTTGTGGGGAGGGCGGGTTCCTTGGAGCGGTGAGGGTGAAGGACCGGTGCTTGGCGGTCATCGGGCCGCGCGCGGCCCTGGCCTGGGCGAGGCTGGTCAGGCTGGTGGACACTCTTCCGCCTTGCTGGTCGGTGTCCGCCAGGTAGGCGTCGTGGTCGTCGTAGCCGTACATGGCGACGACATGGCCGCCGAAATGCACCTTCGACCCGAAGTAGTCCAGGTAGTAGCTGTCAAGCTGCAGCCCGACGGGGTGACCGGCGTCGATGGACGCCACCACGTTCTCCCATGCCCTGCGGGGCGAGGTGGTCTCCTGGACCAGGAGCTCCAGCTTGAGTCTGGTGGCCAGGTTTCTGGTGAGGTCGAAAGGCTTGACTCGTCCCCCGAGGAAGGGAAAGTCCATGTTCTTGCCGTCCCAGTAGATGAAGGACAGACCGGAGCCGAGGCCGAAGAGCATGGGCTCGGACAGATCGAGCCCTTGGTGCCGCAGCAGCACCCCCAGAGCCGTCGTCTCGCAGTGCTGCGTAGCGCGGGCATCGATGTCTATCACCGTGGTCATGCCATGCCCTCCTGGATGGGGATGATCAGCCTGGTCATCAGTTCTTCTTGCGGGGCCTCTGCCGGTCCGACGAGATACGCCTCACGTACGGGTGCTTGCGGGCGCAGTCCGCGCTCGTGGATGGCGGCGAAGAGAGCGTTGTAGGCCAAGGGCAGCTGGGCGTAGGGCCCGATGTGCACGGTCTCGGCAACGGATCCGCCGGGCAGTACCTCGAACTCCAGGCCAGGCGCCCCTTCCCCCTGCAGCGTCTGCGCTCCGATGGCGATCTCCATCCGCTCTTCCAGATCCAGCGGGTACAGCCCCCACAGCGGCGGCTCCCATCCGATTCCCGCCTTGCCGAGCACGGGCAGCAGCCGGCCTGCGCACTCCTCGACCTTCTCCCCGATCTCCGCAGGGGTGCAGGCCGCTCGCACCACTGCCAGCCGTCGCTCCGGCTCCCTGCTCATCGTCACCTCATAGCCGGGCAGGCCGCCCTCCGCCAGCCGCTCCAGCATCTCCACCCGTGCCTGGTCCCTGCTGATCCGCTCAGCCAGCCGGTCCCGCTCGCCGCGCAGGATCTGTGCCCTGCGCTCAGGCTCGGCAGCCAGCGCCTGAGCGATCACAGACAGGGGAAGATCCATCTCACGGAGCAGGGCGATGGTCAGGGCATCACGCGCCTGTTCGGATGCGTAATAGCGGTAGCCGGAGCTGGCGTCCACGCGGATCGGAGCCAGCAGCCCCATATCGTCGTAATGCCGTAGCTGCTTGACGCTGAGCCGGCACAGGCGGGCGAAGCGCCCGATGGTGAGAAGTTCGTCTTGCACGCCACCATGGTGGACTCTCCCATGGTGGGAGAGTCCACCGCTGTCCCCATGTCGTCGTCCTTGATCTTGTGGTGTTCGACGCGGAGCTGGGCGACGGCGGCGTCGGGGGAGCGGGTGTTCCACAGGACGCCGGCGTTCAGGACGAGCCTGAGGCTGGCGAGCTCGTCTTCCGGCCCGTCGCGGTATGCCTGCCGGTCGCGACCGTCTCGGGGCGCACGCCGCCGTCGAGGTTGAGGAGGGTGTCCAGCGTGTTGAAGCTGTCGCGTGGGGTGCCGCGCACGACCATCGCCCCGACTCCAGCCGCCTGGTCGTTGACGGCGTTCTAGCGGCTCTCCGCCGACGGTGAGCGGAAGGCAAGGTTCCATCGAGGCTTGAGGCTTTCCCAGCCATCGGCCCCGCACCGTCCACGACAGGCGGCGGAGAAGTCTCCGGGGACAGTTCAACGACAGCCTTGAAGTCATGAGTTCTGACGACCACGAACAGCCCGGCGGCGCGGAGCCCGCCAACGAGACATTCGTCCCGCTGCTGCGCCGCGGACCGGCCGACGCGCAAACGGCTACCCGGCCCTGGCCCAGCGGCTCCGAACCAGGGGAGGCCCAAGGCGGCCCTCAACGACTCGTGGAGGTGAGCGCGTGAGCCTCACCCCGCCCTCCGCCCCGCCCGCGTGGCGGGAGTTGCTGGGCCGGGAGCATCTCGGCGCGGCGATCGTGCTGGCCGGCGGAGTGCTCGTCGGCGCGATCAACATCTACCTGGCGGCGAGCCTGCTGCCGACCGCGGTGGCCGAGCTCGGCGGCGCGAGTTTCTACGCCTGGAACATGACGATCTACCTCGTCGCCATGGTGATCGCGACGATGCTCACCGGCCGGTTCCCGTCCCGATGGGGGAACGTCGGCGCCTACCTCCTCGGCTTCGCCACGTTCACTGCGGGCTCGCTGGCCTGCGCGGTGAGCCCGGCGATGGCGGTGCTCCTGGTCTCCCGGGGCGTCCAGGGACTGGGCGCCGGGCTGCTGTCCGGGCTGGGGTTCGCCGTCATCCGAGCGGCGCTGCCGGCCCGGCTCTGGACACGCGGCACCGCACTGATGTCGGCGATGTACGGCGTCGGCAACTTCGCCGGACCGGCGATTGGCGGCCTGTTCGCCCAGGTCGGCTCGTGGCGGCTGGCGTTCGCGGCGATGGCGCTGATCGGGGCTGTGTGCGGCGCGATCGTGCCCCGTGTGCTGCCTCGCAGCGAACGCAGCACCAGGCGGGTGCCGATCCCGGCCGTGTCGCTGCTGCTGTTGACGGCCGCGGCTGGGGCAGTGAGCGTGGCGGGGGTCGTGGCCGGCACGCCGGCGAAGGCCGCCGGTATCGGGGTGGCGCTGCTGCTGATGGCCGGGTTCGTCGTCCATGAGCGGCGCAGCGAGCTGCGGGTCTTCCCGCGTACGACCTACCAAAGCGGGTCGTCGTTGAAGTGGGTCTACCTGACGCTCGGGCTGCTGGCCTTCGGCGTCGCGGCCGAGTCGTTTCTGCCTCTGTTCGGCCAGCAGCTGGCCGGGCTGCCACCCCTCGTGGCGGGGTTCTTCGCCGCGGCCATCTCGCTCGGCTGGTCGGTGACCCAGATCGGCAGCTCGTCGGTGACAGGGCACCGTGCGATGCGCCGGCTGCGCATGCTCGGCCCGGTGCTGCTCGCCGCCGGCCTCCTCGTTCAGGGGCTGCTGCAGCGCGAAGACACGCCGATCTGGCTGGTGCTCGTGTGGGTGCCGGTGCTGTTCGTCGCCGGGGCGGGAATCGGTCTCGCCTATCCGCACCTGTCCGTGGCCGCCATGTCCAGCACCCAGGATCCAGAGGAAGGCGGACGGGCGGCGGCGGCGATCGCCACCGTGACGAGCCTGTCGATCGCGTTCGGCACGGCGGTGGCCGGGGTCCTGGTCAACCTGGGCGGCGCCTCGATGCTCGACGCGGCCCGGAACATGCTGCTCGGACTCGCGGTCATCTGCGCGATCGGCGCCCTCAGCGCCCACGCCGCCAATCGTAGGAGCCTGAGGGAACCGGCCGATCAGGCCCCGCCGCCCCGAGGGTCGTGACCGGTTGTCCGGCTCAGGACCTCGCCCCTGTTCAGCACACGCCTGACATCGTCGCTGACCGCATTCGAGACGTGGAGATCCCTTGACTGACGCCCCATCAGAGCCGCAGCTGTTCCCCATGGCCCGTGCGCCGAAGTGCCCGTTTGATCCGGCGCCGGAGCTGGCCCGCCGGATCGAAGAAGCGCCGATCTCGCGAGTGAGACTGTGGGACGGCAGCACCCCGTGGATGGTCACCCGTTACGCGGATGCTCGCGCGGTGCTCGCCGATCCGCGCATCAGCGTCGACGTCGCACAACCTGGCTTTCCGCATACCAACGCGGTGAGCAAGGCACGCGACGCGCAGATGAAGACGCTGATGCAGATGGATCCGCCGGAGCACACCGCGCAGCGGCGGCTCCTGACCGCGGACTTCATGATCAAAAAAATGGAGGCGCTGAGGCCCAGGATCCAGCAGATCGTCGATGATCTCATCGACGAGATGCTCGCCGGCCCGAAGCCGGCCGACCTGGTAGAGGCGATCGCGCTACCGGTCCCCACGCTGGTGATCTGCGAGTTACTGGGAGTGCCCTACGCCGACCGCGCCTTCTTCCAGCGCGTGGCGGGCGCGCTCGTCATGGATGAGGGCGATCCCGCTCAGGCCATGGCCGCCAGCGAGGAGCTCAACGTCTACCTGGACGGCCTGGTGGACCGGAAGAACGCAGAGCCGGGCGACGACGTCCTCAGCAGGCTGGCCGTCGAGCAGTATCGGAGCGGCGCGATGACCCGGCGGGAGATCTCCACGATGGGTCAGCTCCTGCTGGTGGCCGGGCACGACACCACCGCGAACATGATCGCGCTGGGCACGGCCGCGTTGCTGGCGCACCCGGACCAGCTCAGGGCGGTCCGTGACGGTGACCCCGCGGTGGTGGCCAACGCCGTCGAAGAACTCCTGCGCTACCTGTCCATCACCCACACCGAGGCCCGCCGCGTCGCGCGAGAGGATCTCGAGATCGGCGGCCGGCTGATCCGCAAGGGCGAAGGTGTCATCGTCGTCAAGAGCATCGCCAACCGGGACGAGTCGGCCTTCCCCGACCCCGACGCCCTCGACGTCCGCCGCAGGGCCCGCCACCACGTCGCCTTCGGCTACGGCGCCCACCAGTGTCTGGGCCGGCCACTGGCCCGAGTTGAACTGCAGGTCGTCTACGGCACCCTCTACCGGCGCATCCCCACGCTGGCCCTGGCCGTACCGCTGCAACACCTGACTTTCAAACACCACGCCGTCTTCTACGGAGTTCGCGAACTGCCCGTCACCTGGTAAATCACAGAAGGAGAAAGCGCATGAAAGTCATCGTCGATCAAGACGCCTGCACCGGCTCGGGGCAATGCGTCCTCATCGCACCCGGCGTGTTCGACCAGCGCGACGAGGACGGCATCGTCACGCTCCTCCACGACACCCCAGAACCCGGGCTGCAAGAGGACGTCCGCGAGGCCGCCCGCATCTGCCCGGCCCTGGCGATCACGCTGACCACGTCGTGAACCGGCTCTCCCGCATCGTGGTCGTCGGCGTTTCGGTGGCGGGCCTGACCGTCGCCGAAACCCTGCGCCAGCACGGGTTCACCGATTCGTTGACTCTGGTCGGCGAGGAGCGGCGGCCCCCCTATGATCGGCCGCCGCTGTCCAAGCAGATCCTGCGCGGCACGTGGGAGCCCGACCGCGTGGCGCTGCGTAGCCACGACACCCTCAGCACGCTGGGCGCGGACTGGCTGCTGGGCATCGCCGCCATCGCCCTCGACACCAGCGCACGCAAGCTCACCCTCTCCGACGGCAGCGTGCTGGCCTACGACGGGCTGGTGATCGCCACAGGGGTCACCCCGCGTCGCCTGCCCGCCGGACACGAGCTCAGCGGCGTACATGTGGCCGCCACCGGACGGTTCGCCGGCCTGTACGGCACCGACGGCCATGTCACCGGTGCTGTGACCTGGAACCTTCCACGGCAAGCACGCAACCTCCGCCGCTACGTCGCCGAACGAACCCCCTGGCGACAAGCGCTCCAACAAGCCTCATGCGGAGGGCGTGTCGATCCGCCTTACGGCAAGAGCTTGGTGAGCAGAGTGCGAAGTTCTTGAGCGCCGTCCGGGCCGAGGACGTCGTCGACGTCGCGCTCCATGCTCTCCAGGGCTTCACGCACCACAGGGATGCGGGCGCGGCCGAGCTCGGTGAGCTGTAGGGCATAGCGGCGTCGGTCGTGCGGGTCTTGGCCGCGGGACACGATGCCGGCCTGCACCAGTTCCTCGATGAGTGATGCGGTCGCCGGTTCGGTCAGGTGCAGGTATCGGGCCAGTTGCTCTTGCGGGCAGGGGCCGAGCCGATCCAGGGCGGGCAGCAAGGCGAAGTGGCGGGTGCGCAGGCCGTACGCCGCGAGCCGATGATCCCCAAGACGGCGCAGCCGGTAGTGGGCCTGGGCGATCAAGTGTTCGATGCTGTGGATGGCGGATGGCCCGTCGTCGGCGACGAGCTTGGTCAGTAATGCGGCGAGGCGCCGCCGTTCGGGCCTGGTGAGCGCGCCGGTGAGCCGGGCGTCGCGGTCGGCGACGGCCTGGCGCATGCCGTCCAGAGCGGTACGGCCCGCCTCGGTCAGCGACAGCACGTAGGTGCGGCGGTTGGCCGGGTTGCGGGTGCGGACGACATAGCCCGCCTCCTGGAGCCGATCGAGCACCCTGACCATGATCGTGCGATTGATGCCGAGCCGGTGGGCGAGGTCCTGCTGTGAGGGGGCGTCTTCGTCGGCGAGGATGTCGAGCACCACGAACTCGCGCGACTGTGGCCCGTCCTGCACAGCATGAGTGGTGACGGCGGTGAACACGCGGCGCATCAGGTGGCCGGTGGTCGCATGCAGCGGCCCGGATTCGTCGTCGACGACGTTCCTTACCTGGTCGGGCACGGGCCTCACCTCCTGGCGTGATGCTAGCAGATTGACGGTTCTGTCGGTGACGGTTGCATCGGCATTAGTTGGAATGTTGACAGTTGGGAGAGTGTGAACCTAGAGTCCAGGCACAAGCTCAAAGAAGGGTCTAACGATCATGCAAACCGTCGCCGTCATGGACTCCTATCTCGCTTACACAGAGACCGGGCAGGGGGAGTCGCCGGTGGTGTTCCTGCACGGCAGCCCCACCTCGTCCTACATCTGGCGCAACGTCATCCCGCACGTCGCCGATCGCGCCAGGGTCCTGGCCCCGGACCTGATCGGGATGGGCGCCTCCGGAAAGCCCGACATCGGTTACCGCTTCGCCGACCACGCCCGCTACCTGGATGCGTGGTTCGAAGCCATGGGGCTGGAGGAGGCCGTCCTTGTCGGCCACGACTGGGGCGGCGCACTGGCCATGGACCGTGCCGCTCGCCACCCTGGCCAGGTGCGCGGCGTCGCCCTTCTGGAGACGTTCCTGCGGCCGCAGATGTGGGCGGAGCTGCCGCAGGACGTGATCGACCATTCTCGAGCGCTGCGCACCCCAGGGCTCGGCGAGCGGCTACTGCTGGAGGAGAATGCCGCCATCGAGTACGCCCTGCCCCACCCATTCGCCATCAAGAAGGGCCTCAGCCCGGAGGACCACAACGTCTACCGCGCGCCCTACACCGACCCGGCGTCCCGCCGTCCGCTACTCCAGTGGCCGCGCGAGATTCCCTTCGACCGCGAACCGGCCGATGTGGCCGAGCGCATGGACGCCTACGGCGTATGGCTCGCCACCAGCCCCGAGGTACCCAAACTGCTCCTCACGGTTGAGGACGGTGTCGGTATCGCCTCCTCCGAGATCGTGGACTGGGCCCGCCAGAACATCGCCGCCCTCGAAATTGAAGGGATTGGACCCGCCGGCCATCAGGCCCCCGAGGACCAGCCGCGCGCCATCGGCCAGGCCATCGCCGGCTGGCTGAACCGGCACCGCCTCCTCTCGCCGGCGTCGTCCTCCCAGGCATGACCTCAGCCCGCACTACCTCACGTGAACGATGTCGCCCTTCAGTTCTCATCATGAGGAGTGCTGACACACCCGCTGATCGTCCGGGCGGCGTCCGCTTTGTCGTTGACCGTCGTTCTCAGAACCTCGGGGCAGAGGAACCCAGGAACAGCCGTTGAGGATGTCTTGTTGATGGATGGCGTCAGCGCGAATCAGCTCTCGCGTGATGTCATGGAGGCGTTGTGCGTCATGCCAGTCGAATGCGCTGCCGTCCAGCGGCAGTCGACGCTTCTGCCGGTGCGCGGTGAAGGGCTCGGCCAGCGGATCGTCCAGGAGCACGGTCATGGGCGCTATCGCCCTCGGTGCTGATGTGGCGAACAGGGTGAAGAACGCCTTTGTCGCAGCACGTAGCGGTTGCGGCAGGCTCGCGGGCGTGCCGGTGGAGACCGCGCCGGGGTTGTAGCCGATATAGGAGACGCCGCTGCCGGCCTGCATGATGCCGAAGGCGACCCCGAGGAGGTCGTTGGCCGGGAAGGACTGCAGGCCGGCCTTGGCCCCGCTGTAGGTACGCGTCAGCTCGCTGAGGCCGTCTACGCCGGCAAGCTCGACGACATCCGCGCCACGGCACAGGCCGCGCCGGCAGGGCGGGACGCCTACGAAGCACTGAGAGCCTTCCTCGAGCATGCCTTGGAACAAGCCGCGACCGACCGCGGGCTCCGGGAGCTGATACGGCAGGGCGCGAGCGACAGCAAGCAGATCGCGCGCAGCCGGGACGGCATCATGGAGTCCTGTGGCCACCTCATCGCCCGCGCCCAGGAACAGGGCACGATGCGCGACGACATCACAGTGGACGACATCGCGCCCATCGTTGCGATGATCGACTCCGTAGTGGACCTGCCGTCCGTCGGCGCCTCACAACCATGGCGGCGCTACCTCGCGTTCATCCTCGACGGCCTACGGACCAGGCCGGACCACCGAGGCCAGCGCTCGTCATAGCGCGCGAACGTACCGGCAGACCGGCTGGGCCGCCCGCCTTGCCGGACACCGAACCCGCCCCGCAGCGGCCTGACGCCAACCGCTACTGCTCCGTCACCCCGCTACTCACTCGGCCGAGGTCTTCGCCGTTGTGGTGGGCCGGTACCGTACGTTCACGACCGACGAGGGGTCGCCTCCACCGAGCCGGTGGAGGGGGATTGGTTCACTGCCGGGGTTGTCGTACAGCCGGATGCCCTCGCCGAGCAGGATCGGTGCGATGTGCAGGTCGATCTCGTCGATCAGTCCCAGCTCGAGAAGCTGACGGCCGATGGTGGGCGAGAACACTTCGAGGTTCTTGCCGCCGGCCGCCTCCAGCCCGATCAGCACCGCCTCGGTCAGGTCACAGCTCAGGATCGTGACTCCGTCGGCGGGCGTCGCGTCCTCGGGATGGTGGGTGAGCACGAAGACCGGCCCGTTCCAGGCGCTGCCGTACACGCGGCCGGCGTCCGGGGAGTGGTCCCAGCCATCTCGACCCCCCAGCACGGCGCCCGTGGTCTTGACGTACTCGTCGATCAGGCCCGGACGGAACGAGAACCCGGTCATCCAGTCCATCGCGTGGTTCGGCCCCGCCACGAAGCCGTCCAGCGACATCGTGAAGTGCCAGAGCACCTTCCCGCCTGCGGTCTGCGGCTCAATGTCGCTCATTCGTCGCCTCCTGCGATCTGCTTGCGATGTGCAATCGGTAGTCGCACGCTAGGCCACCCGGTAGTAGATTGCAACCAGATTGGAAGCGAGGTTCGAGTTGGTGGAGTCGCCGCGTTCGGGTTGTCCGATCAATGCCGCGGTCGAGGCGTTCGGTGACAGCTGGAGCCTGCTCGTGCTGCGGGACGTGATGTTCGGGAATCGGCGCTACTTCAGGGAGCTGCTCGCCGGCTCCGAGGAGGGGATCGCCTCCAACATCCTGGCCGACCGGCTGAAGCGGCTGGTGAAGGCCGGTCTGTTGACTCGTGAGGACGCGGGGCCGGGACGGCGGGCTGCCTACAGCCTGACCGAGGCGTCGATTCAGCTGGTGCCCGTCTTCGCGCAGCTCGGCGAGTGGGGTCTGCGCCACCGGCCGACCACGAGGCGGCTGCGGGTGCGAGGAGAACTGCTCGCAGCCGGCGGGCTGGAGCTGTGGGGTGAGTTCATGGCCGAGCTGCGGACCGTCCATCTCGGCGAACCGGCCCCGGAACGGGAGGGTCCGAGCGTCATGGAACGCCTGGCCGAGGCGTACACCGCCGCGCTCTGACGTCCTACGCGGGGTCCGGGTAATGCCCCTCCGGCGAGACGCAGGCAAGGTCGAGGTGCTGGGTTGACCTGACCTACGAGCCGAGATCGAACGCCTGCGAGCCCAGGTAGCACCCGACTGCACCGCCCCCTTCCGGTCAGGCAGCCCGCATCGTCGCGGTCTTCCTACCCCTCTCGGTGCGCCGACATCGGAGGCTCGGCCGTTGACGGGAGGGCCGCGGCGATGCAGTCGAGGACGCGCTGGAGCCCGTGCCGGAACTGGTCGTCGCGGCTCAGGTGCGGCTGGCGCGCCTCCATCACGATCTTGGTGAAGATCGGGTACTCCCCGCTCTTGACCAGCCGGTCGACGTATGGGTAGCTCCGCGCCATCCACTCCGACTCACTGAGCCCGCTGCGGCGGAATTCCTTGGCCGAGCTGATCTCCTCGCGGACGGTGCCCTCGATGTAGCCGTTCAGCATGGCCATGAGGCCGAGGTTCTCGTCGATGGAGACGAAGGCGTCGAGCACTCCCATCAGCCGTTCGATCAAGAGCAGCTGGTTGGGGCCGAAGCTGGGGAGCGACCGCTGCACGGTGGCGATCCACGGGTGCCTCAGCCACATGGCCCGCAGCCCGTCGGCGTAGCGGGTCAGGTCGGCGCGCCAGTCGCCCGAGGGCATGCCCGTGACGTCGATCTCGCCCATCAGCCGGTCGGCCATGAGCTCGACCAGGTTGTCGCGGCTCGGGACGTACCGGTAGAGGGACATCGCGCCGGCGCCGATCTCGGCGGCGATCCGCCGCATGGTGGCGGCCTCCAGCCCTTCGGCGTCGGCGATCCGGACGGCCGCCTCGGTGATCTGCGCGCGGCTGTAGACCGGCTTCGGCCCGCGGGCCGGGCGCTCGGGTCGCATCCAGATGTTCACGTATTCGGCATCGGTCACCGGCTCCACCCCCTAGTTGCGTACATAGTACTCGGTGGCTTAGCCTGGCTGCCATGACCGCGTACAGCGTACCCAGTAGAGGGATCATGCCTGATCCGATCGTGGTCGCCGAGGGGCTGCACAAGTCCTTCGGCGGCACCCATGCGCTACGGGGCCTGGACCTGAGCGTCCCGAGAGGAAGGGTCTGCGGCGTGCTCGGGCCGAACGGCGCGGGGAAGACGACCGCGGTGCGCATCCTGGCGACCCTGTCTGACCCCGATGCCGGGCACGCCCGCATCGCCGGATACGACGTCGTCCGCGAGGCCGGCAAAGTGCGCGAGCAGATCGGGCTCGCGGGCCAGTACGCCGCCGTGGACGAGAAGCTCACCGGCCGTGGCAACCTGCGCATGTTCGGGCGCCTCTACCACCTACCCCGCCGCCAGGCCCACCGGCGGGCCGACGAGCTGCTGGAGCGCTTCGGCCTGATGGACGCAGCCGACCGCCCGGTTCTCGGCTACTCCGGCGGCATGCGCCGCCGACTCGACCTGATCACCTGCCTCATCCTGCGCCCCAAGGTGCTCTTCCTGGACGAGCCCACCACCGGCCTGGACCCGCGCAGCCGCGGCGAAATCTGGGACAGCGTCCGCGAGCTGGTGGCCGATGGCACCACGGTGCTGCTCACCACGCAGTACCTGGACGAGGCCGACCACCTGGCCGACGACATCGCCGTCATCGACCATGGGCAGGTGATCGCCACCGGCACGCCCGACGAGCTGAAGGCCACGATCGGGGACCGCCTCGACGTCACCCTCGAAGACCCCGCCGCGCTGCCTGCGGCGATGACCGTCCTGAACACCCTCGCCAGCACCGATCCCACGCCGACGGGCGCCGACGGGCTCAGCGTCGTCCTGCCCGTCGGCGGCCTCCGGCTCGCCGACATCGTGCGCGAGCTTGACCACGCAGGGGTCGCCGCGGCCGACGTGCGGCTGCGCCGCCCCACCCTCGACGAGGTGTTCCTGCGCCTCACCGACCGCAAGGAGCCCGTCCGATGACCGCCCTCACCTCACCACTGCGTCGCCTGGGCTGGACGTTCACCGACGGGCTGACCCTGGTCGGCCGCGAGCTGGGACGGCTGCGGCAAGAACCTGGGCAGATTGTCGCCGCGCTGGTCTTCCCGGTCATCATGGTGGTGCTGTTCGGGTACGTCTTCGGCAGCGCGATCCAGGTGCCGGACGGCGGCGACTACCGCGAGTACCTCATGCCCGGCCTGTTCGCGATGGTGACCTTCTCCGCGTGGTTGGGGGTCATGACGCGGATGGCCACCGACGCCTCCCGCGGCGTGATGGACCGGTTCCGCTCCATGCCGATGGCGCGCTTGGCGGTGCCGTTCGGGCAGACCGGCGCCGACCTGCTGACCGGCCTGCTGATGCTCGCCATCATGGTGGGCACGGGCCTGCTGGTGGGCTGGCAGCCGCACCGTGGCCTGATCCCCACGGGCCAGGCGTTCCTACTGATGATCGTGCTGCGGTACGCGCTGAGCTGGGTGGGCGTCTATGTGGGCCTGGCGGTGAAGAACGACCAGGTCGCCGACGCAATGGTGCCGCTGGGCCTGCCGTTCACGATGCTGTCGAACGCGTTCGTCCCGACCGACGGCATGCCGGGCTGGCTGCGTTTCCTGGCCGACTGGAACCCGGTGAGCGCGCTCACCGCCGCCTCACGGGAGCTGTTCGGCAACCCGGGCGCCCCGTCCGGAAACGTGGCCTGGCCACTCGCGCACCCGGGCGCCGCCGTCCTGCTCTGGTCGGGCGCGCTGCTGGTGGTGTTCGTCCCGCTGTCAGTCCGCACCTACAAGCGCAAGGGACGGTGAAGGCCCGGGCCGGTGGGTCGGACCACCGGCCGCCACTGATCAGCGAGGACGACCGCGACACGGTCGTGCAGCGCCTGCAGGGGGCGTACGCCGAAGGGCGCATCTCGCACGAGGAGACGGACGAATCGACATCGAGCTGCAACTCGGCACCGGCAGGGCCAAGATCACGGTGCCTCGCGACGCGATCGTCGACGTCGAGGGTCTGCGCGTTGTGGCCACCGGCATCAGCCCGGACAATTGTTGCCACCGCGCCCGCGCCCAGCATCGGTGTGGGCAAGGCCATGACCGTGAACGTGACCGTGCTGTCGGACGGTTACTCGTCCCCCGCGAGCCCGGTGGACGAGTTCACCGACAAGATGTGACCCCGGGCCGACGTCCGTGGTCCGTTCGGCTGGCCGTTCAGCATCTCGAACAGCAGCCGCAGTGGTGTTCGGCGGGTTCCTACGCGCCGGCGACGATTCAGCGGCAGATGCCGGGGCGCCGTTTTTTGAGGCGGGGGTTCACTGATGCCGGCGGCGGAGTGCTCGTTGCTCGGCGGCGTCGAGTGCGGGTGTGAGGGGTGCGAGAGTGGTGCGAAGGAGGTCCGGTAGCGAGCCGGACGGCACGACGAGCCCACTGGTCGTGGAGGACGAGACAGTCGTCTGCAGCCACTGCTCGAGCGCCACGCGAACTGCGGCGGCCACGCTCGCCGCGAGCACCCGTGCGGTGTGCGGGTCGCCATCGCCGAGACGTTCGGCGATCGCATCGGTGAGGGGATGTTCGATCGCGGTGGTGGTTTCGACGAATGCGTCGCGCAGCGCGGGGCGGGTGGTGATCAGCAGCAGCGCGTCCCGGCCGGATGCGTCCGGGGCGGTGTACTGATCCACGATCGCCTCGATGACGGCGTCGGCGAGGCCGACGCCGTCGGGCCGGTCGGCCACCGCCGCCGCGACTCGCGCTTCCCGTTCGCCGGCGACGGCGGCGACGATCGCCTGTTCGCGGCTGGAGAAGTAGTTGTTGTACGTCCTCGGTGAGACGCCGGCGGCCTCGGCGATGTCATCGACGCGCACGTTGTCCGGCCCACGCTCAAGAGCCAGCCGCAGGGCCGCCGCGCGCAATGCCTCTCGGGTGGCCTGCTTCTTCTGCTCGCGCAGCCCCGTCCGTCTCGTCGTCACCGTCTCAGCATAGCTTGGATGCGTGCACGCAAATTTGCGTGCACGCATTATTTTTGTCTAGCCTGGCGTCCTCACTCCATCAGGAAGGACCAGAACGATGAGGGCCAAGGGCATCAGCTATGACACCGGCTTCGTCAAGAACGGAGCGATCTCCCGGAAGCGCTTCGACCCGGACATGGTCGAGCGCGAGCTGCGCATCATCCGCGATGACCTGCACTGCACCGCGATTCGTGTCATGGGCGGCGACCCGGAGCGGATTGAGCTGGCGGCGGCGCACGCCGCCGATCTGGGCGTGGAGGTCTGGTTCTCCCCGTACCCCCTCGAACTGACCGCCGAGGAGATGCTGTCGCTGTTCGCGGACTGCGCCGAACGCGCGGAGCGGCTGAGGCGGCGGGGAGCCGAGGTGGTGTTCGTCGTCGGTGCCGAGTTGAGCCTGATGAATCCTGGGTTCCTACCCGGTGACAGCACCGACGAGCGGGTCGCGTTGCTGAGCCGGCCGGATCGCGTGCGGGAGCAGATCGGCGAGGTCAGCGCACGTGTCAACGATTTCCTCGGCACGGCCGTGGCACTGGTCCGCGAGCGCTTCGGCGGCAAGGTGACCTACGCCTCCGTGCCGCTTGAGCGCGTCGACTGGGCACTCTTCGACATCGTGTCCATTGATCTCTATCGGTCGGCCGAAATCGCCGACCGTTTCGCCGAGGGGGTCCGTGGCCTGGTCGCGCAGGAAAAGCCGGTCGCGATCACCGAGTTCGGTGCGGCCGGCTACCAGGGTGCCGGCGAGCGGGGCGCTCTCGGTTTGGAGATCGTCGAGTACGACAAGGACGGGCCTGTTCGGTTGAACGGTGAGTATGCCCGGGACGAGCCTGGTCAGGCCGCGTATGTGCGTGAGCTGCTAGAGGCATTCGAAGCCGGCGGCGTCGACAGCACGTTCGTGTTCACCTTCGCGCTGTACGACCATGTGCACCGGCCCGACGGCGATCCCCGCGACGACCTCGACCTGGCCAGTTACGGCATCGTCAAGGTCTACGAGGACCGGCTCGGAGCCACCTACCCCGACATGCCCTGGGAACCCAAGGCTGCCTTCACCACCCTCGCCGAGTACTACCGCGGCTGACCACGTCCCAAAGACCGCAACCCGAAGCGAGCCGGACCGGCACCGCCCACGACCCTGCGCTTCAGCGCTCCATCCGTCCCGCCCTATTCCGTACGAATCAAGGAGAACACGTGATCACAGATGTCGTCATCGCCGGCGGTGGCCCGAACGGGCTGATGCTGGCCTGCGAACTGAGCCTGGCAGGGGCCCGGCCGGTCGTGCTGGAGCGGCTGATTGAGCCCAGCGAGGAACCGAAAGCGAACGGATTGCTCGGCCAAGTCGTGAAAATGCTCGACCACCGGGGGCTGCATGAACGTCTCAGTGGTAGCCCACAACCTCCGCAGCCGAACTCCAGATACTTCATGTTCGGCGCGATGAGCCTAGACCTGAGCCTGCTGCAGGACAGCCCTGTCTATGCCCTGCCGGTGCCGCAGCGACGCATAGTGCAGGTCCTGCAGGAGCGCGCCATCGAACTTGGCGTGGAAATCCGGCGAGGACACGAGGTCGTCGGCCTATCGCAGGACGACGACGCGGTGACCATCGACGTCGCGAGCCCGGGCGAGGCCTACCAATTGCGGGCCCGGTACCTCATCGGCGCGGATGGAGCTCACAGCACCACGCGCAAGCTCTCCGGCATCGAATTCCCCGGCATCACCTACGACCGGATGACCGTGCGCTCAGCGCATGCGACGGTCCCGGCGGGCTGGGTCGATCCTGCGACCGGTGCGCTGAACGTGCCCGGCTACGGCGCCGTCATGCCGTTCATGCCCCACCGCACCGAGCGCGGAGGGTTCTCCTACGCGCCGATGCCTGGCCACCCGCCGCTGGTCAGCACCACAGAGTGGGACCAGCCCACGACCGACGCTCCGATGAGCCTGGAGGAGTTGCGGACGAGCATCCGCCGCGTGCTCGGCGTCGACGTGCCGCTTGGTCCGCCCGACGGCCAAGGACCGCACGCGCTGCGTCGGCTGACCGGCGGTAACACCCGGGTCGCCGAACGGTTCGCCGACGGCCGGGTTTTCCTGATCGGTGACGCCGCCCACGTGTACGCCGCCACGGGGGGCGGTCCAGGGCTCAACCTCGGCCTGCAGGACGCGGTCAATCTCGGCTGGAAACTCGCCGCCGAGATCCGGGGAAGCGCCCCGTCCGGACTGCTGAACAGTTACGAGACAGAGCGGCGATCAGCCGCCCGGCGCATGGTGCTGAACGCGCAGGCACAGGCGGCCCTGATCGCCCCCGGCAGCGATGTCACCGGGCTGCGCGAGGTGTTCACCGAACTGCTCCGCGACCCGGACACCGTGCAGCGCCTAGCCGAACTCGCTGCAGGCGCCGACGTCCGCTACGACATGGGCGGACGCGAGGCGCACCCGCTGACCGGCCGGTTCGCCCCGGACATGGACCTGCACACCCCGACCGGGCCGGTCCGGCTGGCCGAGCTGACCAGAACCGCACGTCCTCTGCTGCTCGACCTGACCGAAGAAGCATCACTGGCGGAGACGCTTGCCCTACGGCACGACCAGGTCGATATCGTCACGGCGCGCTCCCAGACCCCCGCGCCCACCGCCCTGCTCCTTCGACCGGACTGCTATGTGGCCTGGGCATCTGCATCACCCCGGCCCGATCCCATGGAGATCGAAACACTCCGGGCAGCCTTGCAGCGGTGGTTCGGAGTCATCAAACCCGCCCACACCTAAAGTCGTACGCGTTGGCTCGGGCACGTACGTGGGCAGTCCAACACTTATCTTCCTGCTCACACAGACCGAGCCGTGAGCTTGGTGGTGGTCCGCGCCGTACGCGGGCACCCCCGCCCACGTCTCCTCCCCATAGCGGCGCAGGGCCTGTCAGGGCGTCAGCCCCAGCTCGCGCAGTTGCGCCGGCCGCAGCGGCCGCGATCCGCTGGTGTCGAGCTTGGCCAGCTCCGCCTCCACGTCCATGTTCATGACACCGAAGAAGTTGATGTTGTCGCTGTGGCCGGGCGAGATGTGCGACAGGATCTCGTCGCCCACTTCCCGGCCCTGGGAGCGCAGCTCCAGCACCGCTCTGGATGTGGGTTTCGGGCTTATGTGGGCCGCCCCCACCAGGCCGACGGTGGCAACGTCGTGCGCGGTGAAGGCACCCCGCCGAGCGCTTCCGGATGCCAGCGCGCTCACCAGGGCACGGGTGTTCCGTCCCAGGAGAAGAAGCCGCCGGTGGGGCCGTCATCCGGCAGCAGGGCCAGGCGGAGGGCACCCTGGGCGGCCTCGGCCGGGTCGCCGCCGGCAGCGGCGGCCCGGAGGTTGAGGTCGGTGGCCCGCAGGCCGGGGGCGAGCGCGTTGACCTTGAAGCCCTCGGCGGCGAGCAGCCGGGCGACATGCTTGCCGATGCCCTTGTTGGCAACGGTGACCAGAGCTGTGCGTTCGTTCATGGCAACTACGGTTCCCTGGTTGTGGGCGCCCTGCCAGGGACAGCCTGTACCAGGCAGCGGGAGGAGGCGGCATGGCGGGGCAGGAGCTGGCCCACTATCGGTCGGCTACTACACGCGGCTGGAGCAGGCCCGGGGACCACGGCCATCGGCTCGGATCCTAGACGCGCTGGCCCAGGCGCTGCGGCTCACGCCGGCCGAGCGCAGCCACCTGTTCCGCCTGGCGGGATCGAGCGCACCGCCCGGCATCAGCGCCGTGCGGCGGGTACGCCCGCACGTGGCCCGGATGCTGGAGCGGCTGCCGGAGACCGGTGCCATCGTCACTGACGCGGCGTACGGCGTCGTCGCCTGGAACCCCCTGGCCCAGGCACTGCTCGGCGGCGGGACGACGAACCTGGCCCGGCGCCGCTTCCTGGGGCAAGGGCGGATGTACGAGAGCTCCAGCGCTGAGGAGTTCGGGCACATCGTGGTGGCGCGATCACCTGCCGCGCGGACCCTGCACAGGCTGGCCAGGCAGGCCGCCTGAGACAAAGGACTGGCGCAGGTCTCGCCAGTGGTCATAGAGCGTCGCAACTACATGATCACTGGGGTTTGTGCCCACCTTGTTGCCCCGGCGCGGGCTCTAAGCCGGAAACGGCTAACAGGGCTGCCAGAGCCGTTGTGGAAGAGGAGGGGGCTAGGGGCTGGACCGCTGGTCAACGGGCGTTTCAGGCTCTAGGGATCCCTCTAGGTCTAGAGGGGGCTGCCTCTAGACCTAGAGGGTGATCGGTCACGGTTGGGCGGCCCCCGGCCCCCGGCGCCGGGTCGCTACGGTGGCGCGGTGAGTGCCATCCACCAGCTCAAGGCCCTCCACCCGGGTCCGTGCGATGAGCCCCAAAGGAGGAGCGTCGTCCCAGGGCACAGCATTTTTCCCAGGTCGCGTTGCTTGCTAAGTGTCTTACGTCAAGCCCTCCGGGGATCCCGGTCACTCAGAGTTACTTTGCGGCTGGTCGCACGGACCCGAGTGGAGGGCCTTTACGCGTAGCAGTACTTGTTTTTCGACGGTACGTTGTCGAACCTGAGGGCCTTGGCGATCGCCGGCGGGAAGGCGCCTGCCGCCGCGAGAGCCGCCATGTTGATTCTCACGACGAAGCACCCCTTCCGGTTGGCGGCGGCGGTGATCTGATAAGCGGCAGAGGCGCCGACGATGGCTACGCCTGCGGCGCAGGCAGCGACACCGGCGGGATGGGGAATCTGCCCGCAGATCTGGGCTGCGGCAAGGGAGGTCATCGTGCCCCCCACGCCCATCATGTCCTTGAGGCTCCTGGTGGTCCTCCGCGACATGTACCAGGAGCAGGTGACGATCCCGCAGTTGCGCTTGACGCTGGGGCCGGCGACGAGCCCGTTGAAGTCGGACGCGCCCGAGGCGTTCTCCACAATCTGCCCGACACTGGCCGCTTGAGCGTCGGCGGCCTGCGCGGACCCAAGCGCCCCCAGCCCTAAGACGAGTGTGAGCACCGCCACCCTCTTCGAGGCATTCATTTTCCGTTACTCTCCTTCTCCGTCTCTCGCGTGATGACGAAGCGAAGGTAGGCAGGGGCGTGTTGAGGATTCGTTGAGGATTCGTTGGGGCCTCACTCACGGAGGTCCCGGTAGTAATGGCGCAGGATCCAACGGATACGTCTCTGACCTGCCCTTATGCAGAGGTCTCGGGCTGGTGGGCCAGACCTGAGCCCTGCCTATCAATGCAGGTCAGAGACGTATCCGTTGGATTCTCGGCCGAAGCTACGGGGACCATGAGACACACCCAGGCGGCTGAGCCGCGCAGCTCTACCTCGAAGCAAGCGCCGCCTGCGATCTCGCCGGCAGCTATCGCACGCTGCAACACCCCGCCTTGAGGCGCTCGTGCCGCCTGGTTCCCGACCAGCACGGCGTGTCCTCACCGACCACGACCGCGTTCCAGGTGCGGGCCGGGTCCTTCATGGCGTCGCACCTCCTCGTGAACCGCGGTCAGAATGTGGCGATCGGGTTGACCGGGCTGCCGGACGTACCGGCGAAGCGGACCGGCGCGACTGTGAGGTGGAAGTCCCACTGGCCGAGCTCGGCAGCCGTCGTCGCGCACGCCTCCAGGTCGCAGTTGTCGAGCATCCACAGACCCATAGCGACGAGGCTCACGGCGTGAACCGGCATCAACACGTCTTCGTACCCCGATGGCTGAACGTCCTGTGGGGTGTCAGCGCCGATCAGCGCGACCTCCCGTTCATGCAGCCATGGCAGGCAGGACGCGTGCCACCCGGCCTGCGTGAAACCGCTGACCGCACCGGTCTCGTGCCGGACGCGGCCATAGCCGGTCCGCAGGAGTACCGCGTCGCCGGGTCGCACCCGCACACCCTGGCGACGCTCGGCCTCCTCGAGATCGTCGGGAAACACACCCTGCCCCGGTTCCAACCACGGCACATCCCGCACGCTCGCAATGTCCAGCAGGACACCACGCGTGATGATCCCGTTCGCCGCCGCCGTGACGGACGCCCACGCCGATCCCGTTGCGGCGTCGACCAGCGAGTGCGACCGCCCGTTGTACATCGTGCCGTCCCAGAAGATGTGGCACGGCGAGTCGACGTGGGTGAGGGTGTTGCCGTGGAACGTGACGCCGAGCCGCTCGGACGAAAAGCCCCAGCGCCGGTCGTTGCGGAATCCGGGCACCGGCATGTCCTCGGCACCCGGCATGTCGGCGGCGCACGGGCACGCCGTCGTCGACCGCTCCATGTCTTCCGGTACGGCAACCTCCCATGCGCACGACACGCTCCTGCCGTGGCGCACGGCCCGCGCCGCCGCCAGCCGGACGTCGTCGGTGATGTGGTTCAGAGTGCCGAGCTCGTCGTCGTCGCCCCACCGTCCCCAGTTCGACAGCGTGTCGAAGTACTCGAGCACGTCGTCCTGTGTGGGCATCGGTCGCCCTGCCGTCATCCCAGCATCGACTCCTCCGGTCACGTGGTTCGAGGCACCGCAGGCAGGGTATCCTGCCCTCTCCTTTGATATGACCTCGCCGGGGCCGGAGAGACGGTGTGAGCAACCTCGATCCAACCCCGGCGAGGCCCATGTCAATCCCCATCCGCCTCAGCAGCTGACCAGCGATAACAACATGGGTAGATCGACGGCCTATCGGCTGCTGCATGAGGGCATCGGTCCTGGCCGCGCAGGCGCCAGATCTGCAGACCGCGCTGGAGCGCGCGGCCAAGGATGGGCTGACGCATCTCAATCTTGACGGCACACTGATCCACACCGACAGAATCTCCACCCCCGGGCCCAACGGCGCCGACCAGTACTGGTCGGGCAAGCACAAACACCACGGCGGCAACGTCCCAGGGCGTCTCCGCGCCGGACGGCTGGCCGATCTGGGTGTCGGCGGTCCGGCCGGGGCGTGAGCACGACCTGACCTGCGCCCGTACCCATGGCCTGGTGGAAGCCCTGTCGCTCGCCACCACCCAGACCGCTCTGATCACGCTCACCGACCTGGGATATGAGGGTGCCCGGGAGATGGTCAGGATGCCGTTCAAGAAGCCCAAGGGCGGCCGGCTCATCGAGCCGCAGCGCGCGTTCAACCAGCTCCTGCGAGGCATCCATGGAATCGGCGAACGGGCGAACACCCTGCTCAAGACCACATTCAAAGCCCTGCGCCGAGTCAGCCTCGACCCGAACCGGACCACCCAGATCGCCGCCGCAGCCCTCGTCCTGCTTCAACTGGAGTACGGACGGATCGTGTAAGGCAATCACGTACCGCCACGAGCAGTTACCGGGAAAGGTTCACTGACCGGCGAACTGCCGAATTGTTCTTATGGGTACCAAGCCGCACCCCGCGCCGAAGCGCGGGGTGCGGGCCCGGCGGACCGACGGCCAGGCGTGCGGCTCTCCGGCCGGTCCCGGCCGCCGCCCGCCAGGCCCGCACCCCACAGAGTGCCCGCACTCCTGGGGCATTCAGGCCCCCGTGCCCCGTTCAGGGGAACCTGTCGGGTGCCCATCGCGGCTGATCTGCCGTCCGACAAGTTGATGTGGACGGGGCTCACCCATGTTGTTCGCCTCAACCTGGCGGACGTCGTGGCGAAGCAGCCGGGCGCGGGACGGTCCTGGCAGAAGATCGCGATCAACGTGCAGCTAGTCGCTACTGGCCGTTCCGATCATCCTCACGGGCCTTTTAGGTTGCTCAGCGAAATCAGTTCGCGGGCTTGCCGAACCAGCGGGAGAGGTGGTCGTCCAGGTCCTGCTGATCGTCGCCGATCCAGGCGACGTGGCCGTCGGGGCGTAGCAGGACGCACGGAACATCCAGTACCGCAGTGGGATCCGCGAGGTAATCGACCCGGTCTGACCAGCCGCCGACGGTCAGGCGTTCGGTGCGGTCCAGCAGCAGGCCGCGGCCGCGATGCAGCAGACCGTAGAGGTGGCCCTGTTTCACGTCGATGTCGCGCAGGCGGCGGCCGAGCAGGTCGGGGCCTTCGCCGAAGTCGTAGCGGATGCCGATCGCGGTGATCTTCTCGATCAGATAGCGGTTCACCTCGTCGAAGTCCATCAGTTCGGTGAGCAGCCTGCGCACGGCCAGCGGGCCCGGTTCGGTGGACAGCAGTTCCATCTGGGCGCGGGTGTTGTCCAGCACGTCTTCGGCGACCGGATGACGTTCGGCCTGGTAGGTGTCCAGCAGTGTTTCCGGGGCCCAGCCGCGGATCTGTGCGGCCAGTTTCCAGCCGAGGTTGAATGCGTCCTGAACGCCCAGGTTGAGGCCCTGTCCGCCGATGGGTGGATGGATGTGTGCCGCATCGCCGGCCAGTAGCACCCGCCCGACCCGATAACGTTCGGCTAGCCGGGTGGCATCCCCGAAGCGGGACATCCAGCGCGGGGAGTGCACGCCGAAATCGGTTCCAGCGATGGTGCGCAACTGTTGTTTGAAATCCTCGAGGGTGGGCGGTTCCGCGCGGTTGCTGACTCCCGCGGCGGGGACTACGACGCTATAGACCCCTTCGCCGAAAGGCCGGAGCCAGAATGGCTGATGGGTCTCGCGGATCTCGGTCACCTTGGCGGCGATCTCCTCCTGCGGCACGCCCACTTCCATCTCGCCCATCAGCGTCTCGGTCCGTGAGGGCTCGCCGGGGAAGCCGACACCGAGCAGTTTGCGCACCGTACTGCGCCCGCCATCACAGCCGACGAGGTAGCGCGAACGCAGCTGTTCCCCGTCGGCCAGTTCGACGGTCACACCCTCGTCGTCCTGCTCGAAACCGGCGATCGCGCAACCGTGCCGGACCTGCGCACCCAGTTCGATCGCATGTTCTTCGAGCAGGCGTTCGATGACCGGCTGCGGGATGCCCAGCAGATAGGCGTGCGCGGAATCCAGGCCCTTGGGCGCGGGTTTGGTGATGGCGGCGAAGAAGCCGCCGGCCGGACGCTGTCTTCCATGCTGGAGAATGCGCTCCAGCAGTCCGCGCATCGCCATCAGCTCGAGACTGCGAATATGCAGACCGACTATGCGGACGAACGACTTGGGCTCGGTCTCCTTCTCCAGAACGAGTACCCGCACATCATGCAGCCGCAGTTCGGCGGCCAGCATCGCACCAGTCGGCCCGCACCCGGCAATGATCACATCGAAGATGAGGGACGCGCGATCGGCGCCGGAGGCCGGCGACCAGAGCCCGGGGACGTCGCCCACCGAGGAGTCACGCTCGCCCCTGTCGTTCGACGGCGGCTCGGCGGTGAACTGCAGAGAGTGCATAGGTGTTGCCTTTCGGGAGTGCCTTGTTGGCGAGGCGCTCCCGGCGACACCTACGTCAATCGCCCGACCGTGACGGGAAGGGGGAGCACCCACATCGATACAGCGTTCATGGGTCTCACCTCCTCGGGCGGTGTCATGGTCAACTGCAAGCTACAAGCCCGAGCATCATCCCGTCCAATCCTTTTCCCAGCCACGTGATCACGACTCCAAACGGGCCCGTGCGGTTGCCAGGCGAATCCGGCGTGGCGGCCCGGCTGGTCCCGGCCGACGGTCTGATCCTGGCTGCCCCCGAGGCGGACCGGATCTCGGAAGGGGCTGCCCTGATGAGGTTCGCTCGTGGCCACTACACGAACTGGTCGTAGGCGAGCTTGACGACCAGCGCGATGACGACGCACAGCAAGACGACCCGAATGAATCGACTTCCGCGTTTGAGCGCGAAGTGGACGCCAAGCCGGGCACCCGTGAGGTTGCATGCGGTCATACCGAGCCCGAGCAGCCACAGGACTCTGCCCTCCGCGGCCAACGCAAACGCAAGATCCGCATCCCCGAAACTTGGCCCTGAGCCCACCAACTCGCCACCTGCATCGAGCTCGGCCTCACCCTCGACCCCACCGGCTAACCCAGCCGCACCGACCCCACACCCCGAAAGACATAAGCACGTCCCGGTCCTGCCCGTTGAAGGACGAACCCCTGCCTGCTCGCATCGCTGGCCGAAGGCTATCGAGGTGTTGCGACGACCAGTTGAATCCGCCGTGCCACCAGCTCAGTCCGCATATGGTCGGCCATCGCCCAGCCGGCGATCCGCCTGGAGAACACGTCCAAGACCACAGCGAGGTAGACGAAACCCTGCCAGGTCGGCACGTACGTGATGTCGGCCGTCCAGATCCGGTTCGGCTCGTCCGCTTCGAACTTCCGCTTCACCAGGTCCGACGCGGCAGCAACCCGCCGATCCGCGATCGTCGTGCGACAGCCCTAACGCCGGGAGACACCGGCCAGCCCGGCCGCGCGCATCAGCCGGGCCACTCGCTTGCGGCCTACCTTCTCCCCGTCGATCTCGCGCAGGTCGGCGTGGATGCGCGGCGCCCCATACACCTCATCGGAGGCCGCATGGTGCCGGTGGATCTTCTCGGTCAGCTCGGCACCACGACGAGCGCGAGTGGACGCGCCGCGCTTGGCCCAGGCGTAGCAGCCCTGGCGCGACACACCCAGCACCCAGGCCAGCAGGCAGACATCGTGGTGGTCTTTCTCCGCATCGATCAGCCGGTACTTCATCTCGGCCGATCCGTCTCCCGCGCGAAGAAAACCGCGGCCTTACGCAAGATCTCCTTCTCCTCGCGGAGGATCTTATTCTCACGGCGCAGCCGGGCCAGCTCGCCCTTCTCGGCGCTGGTCAGGCCGTCTTGGCGGCGGCCGTCATCGAGGTCGGCCCGGCGCTGCGCCAAGCTCGCCGAGCAGATCGCGGCGATGCTGCCCGAGCACACCCACTACATTGAGCCGTTCTGCGGATCGCTCGCAGTTTTACTGGCCAAGCTGCCCGCCAGACTGGAGACGGTCAACGACCTGGACCGCGACCCCATAGTGTTCTGGAGTGCTGCGGGACCGCCCGGCTGAGCTGGTGCGGGCCTGCGCACTCCCGCACTCCCGCACCGCACGAGTCCACCTACGGCGACCTGTCCGGCCTTGACGATCTGGAGCGCGTGCGCCGGGTCTGGGAAGTGGGCTGCCGAGCCGGGTTTCGAGATCCGGGGTCTGGAGCGGTGCCTGCCGCTGTTCGGCCTGTAGGCGGGCAGCCCAGGCGGCGGTATTTGCCGGGCGCCATGCCGCGCTCGCGCTTGAAGGCGTTGGCGAAGGCGAACTCCGAGCCGTAGCCGACCTCGGCGGCGATCTCGCTCAGTGCGGCGTCGGAGTCGCGCAGCATGCGCGCGGCCGTGCCCAGCCGCCACCAGGTGAGATAGGTCAGCGGCGGCTGCCCGACGAACTGGGTGAACCGGCGGGAGAACGCCGCGCGGGACAGCCCGGCGCGGCGGCCGAGCGACTCGACCGTCCACGGGTGGGCAGGGTCGCGGTGGATGGCGTCGAGCGCGGCGCTGATGGCCGGATCGGCCAGCGCGGCGGCCCAGCTGTCAACCTTGCAGTCCTCCATCGAGACGTCGAACCAGGCACGCAGGATGTACAGCAGCAGCATGTCCAGCAGCGCCGACACCACCATGTCCGCGCCTGGCCGCGGGTCGTCGATCTCCTTACCGAGCAGCTCGACGGCGGCGCGCAGCTCGGTGTTATGCCCCAGCCTGGCGGGCAGGTGGATCATCTCGGGCAGCCCTCTGAGCAGCGGATGCGCCCGGCTGGAGTCGAGCTGGTAGCCGCCGCAGAGCGTCACGGTGACGGGCGTGGTGCCCTCCATAGAGGCCGAGGCGAATAGCTCGGCGTGGGCATAGGGGTCACAGTCGGGCTCAGCGATGGGGCTGGTGGGCGAGTCGGCCAGCGCGTAGCCGTGCCCGTGGGGGAAGAACAGCACGTCGCCCGTCCCGACCGGGATCGGCTCGCCCTCTGGCGGGATCGCCCAGCACGAGCCCTGCAGCACCACCTGGAAGCCCGCCGAACCAGGCGCTGACGGAAACCGCTGCCCCCACGGCGCCGGCCACTCGACACGCGCCGAGCGCGGCACGCCCATGCGCATGGAGGCGATCACGTCGCTCAGTACGTCCATGACGTAAGTCTAATGCGGGAGACGATCGCGTATGAATTACAGACAGAAGAGCATTGGATGCCTCACTAAGGGCTCCTATGGTTGACGGCATGACAAAAGTCCTGGTCAGCGGGGCGACCGGCACGATCGGCCGCCCTCTGGTGAACCAACTTGAAGACGCGGGCGCCGACGTGCGCACGGTGACGAGGGAGCTGACCGACCCGGTCGCGCTGGAGGCGGCTCTCGACGGTGTCGACGCGGTGTTCCTGCTGTGGCCGTTCGCCTCGGCTGAGGGCGCCCGCGAGGTGCTGGAGCTGATCGGGGCGCGGCGGGTGGTCTACCTGTCCTCGGCCGCCGTCCGCCCGCACGAGGTCGAGATCGAGCGCCTGATCGCTGGGACCGCCCGGGAGTGGACGGTGCTGCGCCCGCACGCGTTCGCGGCCAACACCTTGCGGTGGGCCGAGCAGGTCCGCGCGGGCGTCGTGCGGCAGCCGTACGGCGACGCGGCCTTTTCCCCCATCCACGAGCGGGACATCGCAGCCGTCGCGGTGCGCGCGCTGCTCGACGAAGGGCACCATGGTGCGGTCTACACGCTGACCGGACCCCGGCCGCTGACCCAGCGGGAGCAGGCGCGGGCGATCGGCGCCGCGATCGGCCGGCCGGTGTGCTGGGAGGAGGAGCCTCTGGAGGAGGCCAGGCTACGGCTGCTCGGGCTGGGGTGGCCCGCGCCGGCCGTGGACGGGATGCTGCGCGGTCTCGCCGAGCCCGGCCCGGCCACCGGGACCGTGGAGGAGGTCACCGGAGCGCCCGCGAGCACGTTCGAGACGTGGGCTAGCGAGCACGCCGCGGACTTCCTCGGCACCATGCGGGCCGCCCGCATCCACGAGTACGGCGACGCCTCGGTGATCTCGCTGGACGAGGTGCCGGTGCCGAAGCCTGGGCCGGGCGAGGTGCTCATCAGGGTGGCCGCGACGTCGTTCAACCCGTCGGAGGTCGGCCTACGGATGGGCCTGCTGCAGGACGTGCTCGGCGTCACGCTGCCGTACACGCTCGGCTGGGACGTCGCAGGCACCGTGGTCACCGGGGCGGGTGACCTCGCCCCGGGCGACCAAGTGATCGGGCTCATCGACGGGGCGGCGGCCGAGTTCGCGGTCGCGAAGGCGAGCGTGCTGGCCAGGGCGCCGGAGCGGATCCCGCTGGCGGACGCGGCTGCCGTGCCGGTGGCCGGGCTCACCGCGTGGCAGGCGGTCTTTGAGCATGCCCGCATCGGCCGCGGCAGCCAGGTGCTGATCAACGGGGCCGGCGGCGGCGTCGGGCTGTTTGCCGTGCAGCTGGCCAAGCATGCGGGCGCGCACGTGGTGGCGACCGCCAGCCCGCGCAGCGCCGCTGCCGTGCGGGCGCTGGGCGCCGACGAGGTCGTCGACTACACCACCGCTCCGCTGCCGGGCGGCAACGACGTGCTGATCAATCTGGTGGCCGACGTGCCCGCCTCGGTGACGCGGCTGGCCAAGGAGTTCGTTTCGATCACCCAGCGGATCGAGCATCCGCGCGCGGTCCAGTTCGTGGCCCGCAACGACCCAGGCCAGCTGACCGAGCTCGTGGCGCTGATCGACAAGGGCGTGGTGGGCGTCAAGGCGGACGCTCGCCTGCTGGAGTCCCTGGCAGACCTGCACCGCGCCGCCGAGCGCGGCGTTATCCGCGGAAAAGTCATACTAAAGGTGGAGAAATGATCAAAATTGGCATCATTGTCGGCAGTACGCGGCCGGGACGCAACGGCGAGGCCGTCGCCCGCTGGGTCCATGACCACGCGGTCAGTCGCGGCGACGCGCACTACGAGCTGGTCGACCTGAAGGACTACGACCTGCCCCACCTCGACGAACCGCTCGCCGCGGCCACCGGGGTCTACGAGCACCCGCACACCAAGGCGTGGTCCGACACCATCGCCGACTTCGACGGCTTCGTCTTCGTGACGCCCGAGTACAACCACTCGACCACCGGCGCGCTCAAAACCGCCATCGACTTCCTGTTCGCCGAGTGGCACGACAAGGCCGCAGGCGTGGTCGGCTACGGCGTCAGCGGCGGCGTGCGGGCGGCCGAGCACCTGCGCCAGGTGCTCGGCCAGGTCAAGGTGGCCGACGTCCAGGCGGCCGTGGAGCTGCTGATGCACGCCGACTTCGAGGACTTCACCACCTTCAAGCCCGCCGCGCACCAGGAGGACATGCTGAGCAAGCTGCTCGACCAGGTCGTCTCTTGGAGCAAGGCGCTGCGACCGCTCAGAATGTGAAGTGCCACAGCGCCTCGGGGTTGGCCATGGCGTCGGGGTTGGCGGCCTGCGACGTGTCCATCGTGGTGTCGCTGCCGACCGGCAAGGCGCTCACCGTCGTCGCAACCGCCGACACCTTCCATTGACGTGCTCCTCCACATGAATGTGGAGGATTCCTGTGCTGCTTACGCAGCAGCTCGCAGCGCGGGCGCGGGCGAGACTGTGGGACAGGATGCT